>JAMCWS010000014.1:835-9108 GCA_023480605.1 bacterium | reverse complement strand
GGCGGAACGACTTTTTCGCCGGGAGCCGTTTTATTCGTAAAGGCCCCCGCCAGGTAAGCGACGATCAGCACGAGCAGCGCCATGCCACCCGTCCATAGCAGGATCTGCCGTACCCAGTGAGGCGCCCGGATCGAGGAGATCGTCCCCCAGTCCGAGCCGGGGTCGCGGTCGGTGCTGGTTAAGGCGGCCCTGCCCGAGCGCCCCGATCTCTACCCGGGGATGTTCGGGCGCTTGCTCATTCCAGCGGGCGAGGCTAGGCGGCTTTACATACCAAAAAATGCGGTCCACCAGGTCGGCCAACTCACTTATGTTTGGGTGGTGGCGGGCAAGGGGGAAGCCGCGCGGCGATTCGTCAAAGTCGGCGAGCATGAGCGCGGCGGATTGATCGAAATCCTGAGCGGCTTGTCGGCGGGCGAAAAAGTTGGCCTGACCGGCCCCGAAGGGCAAAAGCCCTAAAGGACATAAGGGAACCAAAGGACAAAATATTTGCACCAAGTCGCCCGAGAAGGAAGGTGGACCGTCGCTGTTTTTATGGTATCTTGCGTTCTTTAGGCCCTTTAGGTTCTTTTCGTCCTTTGGGTCCCTACGCGATCCGCGAAACACACCTGCGAAGGATGCCCCCATGAAACTTACCCTTCTGCTCATCGCCCTGCCGTTCCTGGCCTCGGCCGCCCTCGCCGCCGATGAAGCCATGCCGCCCCTGACGCCCAAACCCTACACGGTCGGCATCGCGCCATCGCACATCACCATTCCGACCGATCCGCTTTTCGCCCCCGGCGCCCCCTGGACCGAAACGCAAAAGGTCATCGATTTTTACAAGTATTACGCACTCCAGACCCAACCGCCGGATTGGTGCACGGCCATCCCCGTCAAGGCGTTTGTCGATTTCATGAAGAGCCACAATATTGCCATCCACTCGGAATTCGGCTCGTTCGGGGGTAACAACGGCGTGGACGAGGGCATGGCGGCCGTGCGCCGGGCCCTGGCCGAGCACCAGCCCATCTGGGACGCGGGCGGGCGCCTGGCCGTCATGCACCTCGACGGCCCGATCTGGCGCCTGCTGAAGAAAAAGAATCCGGCGCCGGGGCTGCTGAAAAAAAACCCATCCACCGGCCTGCCCCTCGACCAGGCGGCCGAACAGATCGCCATCTTCTTTCAGGAATTCCACAAGGTTCACCCCGAGGTCGAGATCGGCCTGATCACCAATTTCCCCAACTGGGATTATACCGATCAGCAATACGGGGTGCTGGGCGGCTTTACTAACAAAACTGGCGTGACTTATGACCAGGCCGTGACGGCCGTGTACGAGGCGGTCAAAAAAAGGAATGAAAAGATCGCCTTCATCGAAGTCGATTGCCCCTACAACTATTATCGCGCCACCCGCGCCATCCGGCGCGACCTGCCGGTCGACAATCCGAAAATGTTCCGCGATTTGCATGCCTGGTGCCAGGCGCGTGGCATCCGTTTTCAGCTTGTCGTCAACTTCGAAACCAATGCCAAGCGCGACCAGGGCAATATCGAGGCTTTCCACGACGGCACGCTGGATTACATTCGCGCGCTGCGACGCGACGGCATCTTCCCCGACGCCTTCACCATTCAGTCGTGGTATAAGGAACCGCGCGAAAATCTGCCCGAGGACAAGGCCGGCACGTTCATGAACGCGGCGCGCGACGCCGTCCGCCTTATCCGCGAGCTTTATCCCGCGAAGTGACACGCCCTTCGTCGTCGCCGGCGCCGCCCCCATCCCCCAGGCCGAGCAGCAGCGCCCCGCCGTGAGTGAAAAAGGGCTGCGGCCATTCGTAGAGCCCCCGGGGACGGAAACGCCCCAGCGGCCGCGCGGTCACTTCCTTGCCAAGCCCGGAGGCGAACGCCTCGGTGGCGGCGTCCAGGTCCGGATCGGCGTTGAAGTGGACCAGGCCCAGCGGCAGGCGCTTTTCGCGTTCGGCCAGCACGCTGCCGACCCACGTTTCGCGCCCTCCGAGCGTCCAGCGGGTGCGCCACAGGCGCAGAATCATGCGCCCGCCGGGCGGCAGCGCCCGCCACAACGTCAGTTGCGCCGGAACGGATTGGATGAAAACGGGAAAGATGGGCCGCTGGATCTGCGATGTGAAGAAGGCGTCGGGCGCCACGACACGCCAGCCTTCGGCCAGGAGGCGGCGCTCCAACGGTTCGGGCCGGCCGATGATGACCAGGTTGACGGGCGCCACGGGTCGCCCCGGCAATCCAACGGCGACGCGCGGAGCCTCGCGCGCCAGTTCCGCGGTCGTCGCCACCGGCGCTGGGCGGCCGATCGAAATGAACCTTCCCTCTGGCAACAGGGGGCGACGGGCGTAGATCGCCGTCGAGACGGCCATGCCGGCCAATAGCACCGCCAGCACCGGCCAATCGGCCCGGGATGGACGGTCGCCCACCCGCCGCCAGTTGCTCGCCAGCGTAGCGAGCAGCACCGTGCAGGCCAGCCCCAGTGAGTAACCGGCCCAGACGTCGCTGGGGAAATGCACTCCCAGGTAGATGCGCGAAAAGCCAATTAATACCACGAAGCTCACCACGAGAAAGGCCAGCGTGGCGCGCAGTTGCCGCCGCCCGGGGTGGAACCACAACCAGTAATAGAGGCCGCCGAACAGGGCGACGATCACCGTCGTGTGGCCGCTGGGAAAGGAATAACCTCGCGTTTGGACCAGGGCCAGCGCGGCGTCGGGCCGCAGGCGCATTTCCAGGCCCTTGACCAATTGCGTCGACACGAGGGCCAGTCCCACCGAGCCGGCGATCACCAGCGCGCTGCGCGTTTGGCGCTTCCAGAGGCAAATCACCACGGCCACCGCCGCGGTGGTCAACACGGCCGGCACGCTGCCCACGTAAGTCACCCACAAGAGCAGCCGGTTGACCGCCGGATTACGCAACTGGACCATCAGGTTGATAACCGAGTAATCTACATATCGCCAGATGGGATCGTCATTGATGTTGTGCAGGATCACCAGGAAGTGGATCGACAGGACGAGGACGATCACCCAGCCGGCCGTGGCGAAAATGCCCCAGGGGGCGTCGAGGCTCAGGCGGGCCTCCAGAAAACGAAAGACGGCCGGATGGCGTTTCTCTAAGCGGCCGTACGTCGCCGTCCGGCGCACGCGCCCGTCCAGCCATTCGACGATTACCCGTAATTCCCCCGAGTGGGCGGCGGCGACGCGGATCAACCAGCCGCTGAACCAGACGACGAAGATCAGCAGCACGACCACCACCGAGATACCCTCGACGTAGTGCACCGCCTGGTTCCAACTGGCGCCCAGCAGGTAGCCGATTCCCAGGTGGATGAGGGTCCAGAGGAAATCGGCGACGGCCAGGGGAATGACGAAGCGGGGCAGCGAGTAGCGGGTCATGCCGGCCACGAAGGCCACCGTCGGCCGCAGGACGCCGATGAATTGACCGAGGAATAGGATCTTGAGCGGATTGGCGTGAAACCGCGCCTCGACCTTGCGCAGCAACTCCGGATTAAACACGCGCCCGCTGGCCTGGAAAAGGGCCGCTCCCCTGGTGCGCCCCAGCACGTAGTTGACCAACTCGGCGGAGAAGTGCCCCAGGTAGATTACCAGGACCATCGTGGCTAGGTTGAAAATCCCCAGGTAACACATGAAACCCAGCAGCGCCAGAAACATCGTGCCGGGGATGAAGTGGCCGACGATGAACAGGCTTTCGATAAAAACAACCACGAAGCCCAACGCATAGACAAATGATCCCAGGTTGGCCAGGGGATTGACGATGGAGTTAAGGAATTCCGTCATCGGCGTCGCGCTCCGTAATACGCGCAATCGCGTTCTCCCTCCCGGCGGGGAGATCATCCGCCACCCCCGCCAAGGATCGGAGTTTACTATCCATTATCTCCAAAAAAGCGGTATTCGCCACGAAAGCACACGAAAACACACGAAATAATATGGTGTCGGTCACCTTCTCCGCGGCCCATTGTACTACTAACCTTTCGTTTCCTGCTCCGGCGCAAAGATTTTGCATGGAACTCCAGTGGATTAAGCATTGCCGGTTTTCTCCTTGGCGGCCCTTCGCGTGTTCCTCGCGGTTCTTTGTGTAGCGATGCTTTTCGATATCAAGCTGAAGCTTGAACTCCAAACAAACGATCCGGCATTTGGATTGCCGCTTCGCCATGTAGGGTGCTTTTTGGCGAATTTGTTTCTGGAGAATGATTACGAACGGCAATTAATTACGGACGGCAGGCTTTTCGCTGGCGAGGAGCGACTCGATGCGTTCGAGGCGCTCGAGCACTTTGTCAATGCGCTCGATGAGCTTAGTCATATTGCCGCCGCCGTCCGCGCCGGAGGAAGCGCCCGTCAGGCCAAGGTTCAGGCGCATCTGGGCCAAGGCCGCGTCGAGGGTGGGGAAAAATTTGATGACATGAGACATCGTGGAGGACGCCAGGGTATAAGCCAGGTGGGGATCGCGCGGGCCGACGACATATAATTGCCCGTCGGACTGGTTGCAGCGGCTGCGAATCTGGATGATCGAGCCGATGCCGGCGCTGTCGATGAATTCCGCCTCCGTGAGGTCGCAGATCAGGTAGCGGCGGCCCAGGTCCATCAGGTTGTCAACCTGCTTTTTGAGCTTATAGACCTCGAGCTGGCCGAGGAATCCGCCAAGGCGAACGATCGCGATGGGGTATTGTTCCGTGATATCGATATTGAGCGATCGTTCCATGACGCGTCATCCGAGTGGTTTGGGTGTTCCGAAACCGGGGGGGCGAACCCTCGACGGACGCCGCGGGCCGGGCAATCCCCGCCGGGCAGAGCGGAACACGCGCACTTCGACAGCATCTAACATAAAACATTTCGTCAAACCGGGGGAAAATCCTGAGCGGAAAGTGACGCGATGATGTAAAGATTCTGGGGAGGCTCCCCGAAAAAAAACGGCCGTCTCGGCGCCGGTCCCCGTCGGGAGAGCCGGCCGCCGAAACGGCCGCGGCTTGTGGTTGCGCGTTGGGCGCGCTTATTTCCAGCCGTCGACGATGCGGCGGAGCACCTCGGCCGAGGGCCGGGTGACGGACTCGGGCAACGTGGCCAGCGGCTGATCGATCAATTCGAGATCTTCGTCGATCGTCGGATACTCGGTGTTGTGGTAGATCATGCCGGTCAAGAAGAGTTGATTGCGACGGGCCTCGTCGAGCAGAGACAGCGCGGCGGCCTTGTCGGTGGGGTCGTAGTCGCGGCCAAGCTTCTTGAGCGAGACGCGCGAGCCGTCGGTCAACTCGATGGTCTTGACCTCGCCGGGTTCGTACGTGATCACCGTCTGTTCGGACTCGGGAATGAAGCCGATCTCGTGCAGAGGATCCTCGTGCGCCTTGGCGTAGGCCAGGCTCTTGGTCGAGCCTTCGTGATTGTTGAAGGTCATGCACGGCGAAACGACGTCGAGCAGGGCCGTGCCGTTGTGACTCAGGGCGGCCTTGATCAGCGGATTGAGCTGGGCGAAGTCGCCCGAAAAGGACCGGGCGACGAACTGGCAGCCCATTTCGATGGCCAGCGCGCAGCAGTCGATCGGTTCCATGGTGTTGACCCGGCCTGACTTGAGCTTGGACCCCTTGTCGGCGGTGGCCGAGAATTGCCCCTTGGTCAGGCCGTAGACGCCGTTGTTTTCGACGATGTAGACCATCGGCACGTTGCGGCGGAGCATGTGGAGAAAGTTGCCCAGGCCGATCGAGGCCGTGTCGCCGTCGCCGCTCAGGCCGATGTGGATGAGCGAGCGATTGGCCAGGTGCGAACCGGTGGCCAGAGTCGCCATCCGGCCGTGCACGCCGTTGAAGGCATGGGCCTGATTGAGGAAATAGGCCGTGGACTTGCTCGAGCAGCCGATGCCGCTCATCTTGGCGACGCGCCAGGGTTCTACCCCCATTTCCCAAAAGGTTCGGATGATCTGGCCGGTCACGGCATCGTGGCCGCAGCCGGCGCAGAGCGTCGACGGCAGCCCCTTGTAATCGGACTGGGCCAGTCCCAGGCGGTTGAGCTTGACGCCCGCCCCCCGGGTCTCCGTGGTTTGACTTACCGCCGTCATGGATTGCTTCTCCCTTCGTGAGTTTCGAATGCCAGGATCTGATCGAGCACGGTGCCCGCGTCCAAGGCCAGCCCGTTGTAATTGCGCACGCTGCGGATCTTCCGGCAGGCATCCATGCTGATGGGCCGGGGCACGGGGGCCGGCGTGTGCGGGACAGGGCCGGCGCCCGGACGCATGGGGCCGTCGGCGATCGGCGCATCGGTCTGCAGGATGGTTGCCATCTGAGCGTCGCGGTTTTGCTCGACCAGATAGACCCGCGGATGGCGGGCGATGAAATCGTAGACGGTCTGGCTGGCCGGCAAGGCGCGGATGCGCATGTAGGAGGCCTTGAGGCCGTGCTCCGCGGCCAGCCGATGGACGGCCTCGCGCGAGGCCAGGTCGGAAGTGCCGTAGGCGATGACGCCGATTTCGGCTCCGGGCGCTTCCTCGATCACGGGCGCGGGCAACGCCTCGCGCGCCGTTTCGAACTTGCGCGCCAGGCGATCCATGTTGGCCTTCCATTCCTCGGGCTTCTCGGAATAAGTGGCCCGCGTGGTGTGACCCGTCCCGCGGGTGAAATAGGCCGCCAGGGGGCTGGGGGTTCCCGGCAGGGTCCGCCAGGGAATCCCATCGCCGTCGGGGTCGCCGTAGCGTTCGAATCGGCCCAGCTTTTCGAGTTCCTCGGCCGAAAGAACCTTGCCCCGGTCGATAGGCTTGTCGGGATAGGTGAATTCGTCGCCCATCCAGGTATTCAGTCCCAAGTCCAGGTCGGTCATGACGAAAACGAGCGTCTGGAAGCGTTCGGCGACGTTCAGACTCTCGCAGGTGAAGTCGAAGCACTCCTTGAGGTTGCCGGGGATGAGCATGAGGTGCTTGCAGTCGCCGTGCGAAAGGTAATAGGCCTTGGCGATGTCGTTCTGGCAGGTGCGGGTGGGCACTAGCCGGTCGAGGGGCCCATGCGCTGGACGTCGACGATGACGAACGGGATTTCGGCAAAATAAGCCAGACCGGCCTGTTCGGCCATGAGGGACATGCCCGGCCCGGAGGTGGCCGTCAGGGCGCGCGCCCCGGCCCACCCGGCGCCCAGCCCCACGCCGATCGAAGCGAGTTCGTCCTCGCATTGGACGACGGCGTAGGTGGCTTTGCCGGTGACGGGATCGCGGCGCACCTCGTCGAGAATATCCATGGCCGTTTCGGGAATGGAACTGCTGGGGGTGATCGGGTACCAGGGCAGCACGGTCACGCCGCCCCAGACGGCGCCCATGGCGCAGGCGGTGTTGGCGTCGACCATGATCTTGCCGCGGGTGCCGTCCATGCGTTCGACCCTGAAACCGGCCAACGGCGTCAGGTTTTCGCTCGACCAGTCCCAGGCGGCCTTGAGGGCGTTCTGATTGACGGCGACCGCCTTGGCCTTGCCGCCGAACTGCTTGTTCAGGGCTGTCACGATCTCGTCGTATTCGATTCCGAGCAGATAGCCGAGGACGCCGACATACATGATGTTGACGACCATCTTGCGCAGGCGGGCGACTTCGCAGACCGGCACGATCAATTTGCCGAAGGGCACGGAGATGAGGGTAAGGTCATCGCGCTCGATCTGGCCCGCCAGGTCGTCGCGCACAATCACGATGGCGCCCGGCTTGAGACCTTCGACGTCGGACTTGATCGACTCGGAATTCATGCAGACCATGATGTCGGGGTCGGCGCGCCGGGCGGTCCAGCCGTCCTTGTTGGCGCGGATGGTGAACCAGGTCGCCATGCCGGCGATGTTGGAGGGGAAGGTGTTTTTCGCCCCCACGGGGATGCCCATCTGAAAGAGGGCCCGGGCCAGGATGAGATTGGCCGATTGACTGCCAGAACCGTTGACCGTGGCCACCTCGATGACGACGTCGTTGACACGCACGGCGGCGCCCGCCTCGGTGAACGGCATCACATTTGTTGACACGAGACTTGTCCTTCCCTGCGCGTGCCATGGAGCCGGCGGCTCCGGCGAACCGTCCGGGGCAGGCCTCCCCGCGGTCCGCCAGACCACGCGCCGTGATTTATGATAATGTTGCAGTACATGCAAAAGGGCTGGGGGGGTTCGGCCCGCCAGCCAGCAAGGTCGCCTAATTGAACGGATTTACACGCTCGCGCGCGAGATTCATAATTCGACCGATAGAGCCCAAAATTCAACTTAACCGTCAACGTCCGCGGAAATCCACTGGAAAAACCCCTGGCGCCACAATCCGGTCGGCGCCAGGGGTTAGATC
>JAMCWS010000014.1:0-825 GCA_023480605.1 bacterium | reverse complement strand
CGGCGCCCAATTCCCAACGCGATTGTATCTTAAAACATGGCGGGCGGATCTTCAACCGATAAATGATGTATCGATATTTTTATCGTTTTTTTCGCGTAAATCAGCACTTGCATTCCTGACCCCCGGCCGCGGGGACGGCTGGCGCGCAACCCGGACCGCCGGTTCAACGCGCCAAGCCTTTGTCGCGGATGGCGCGCATGATTTGCTTGCTGGCGTTGGTCTTGGGCGCGCCCGTGATCGCCACGCGGATGCCCAGTTCGTCGGCGATGGCCCGCTCGGGAACCGTTTGGGCGGTGTAATCGGTGCCCTTGGCATGGACGTCGGGCCGGATGGCGCGCAGGCAGCATTCGGCGGTCAGCTCCTCGAAGATCACCACCCGGTCGACCGCCTCCATGCCGGCGATCAGTTCGGCGCGTTCGTCCTCGGGCATGACGGGCCGGTCGGGGCCTTTGAGAATGCGCTCAGAAGCGTCGGAGTTGATGCCGACGATGACGACGTCGCCCTCGGCGCGAGCCTCGTTGAGGTAGGAGACGTGGCCCCCGTGGATGATATCGAAGCAGCCATTGGCGAAGACGACCTTCAGGCCTTTGGCCTGGCAGCGGCGGGCGAAGGCGGCCGCCTCGTCCAGCGTGACGATCTTGTCGGCTGGGGCGGCGGCCCGCATGATGGCGTCGGGATCGGCCGCGGCGGCGGCCTCGGGCGCGGGCGGCCGCCACCCGGCCGTGGCCAGATCGGCCAGGATCCAGTCGACGGCGCCGGGCAGATCGGCGGCGACGTGGTCGGGTTGGTCGGTCCAGGCGTGTCGCTGGTAGGTGAACTCGCCCA
>JAMCWS010000067.1 GCA_023480605.1 bacterium | reverse complement strand
GCGGCCGCCGGTCTTGCGGATCTCGTCGACGAGCGCCGCGGCCGGCGTCTGGCGATCGACCACCAGCGCCAGGTCGCGCCGGCTGCCGGGCAGGCGCGGAATCGGGCGGAAACGGGGGGCTTGTGCCGACGTCAACTCCGCCACCCGTTCCAAGTCGAGCCGCGCGGCGCAAATCCTGCCTTTCAGATCGCAGGCGGCCAGCAGATCGGGGTGGAGTTCGCCGACTTCACCGATGGTCTCGCCCTCCCACAGCACGTGCGCCGAGCGGCCGGGGTGAAAAACTTCCGGATAGGCGGGCGGCCCGGCCGCGTCGGGCGGCTCGGTCGAACCGGGGGACGGCTCGGTCGAACCGGCAAGCGGCACGAACGCTGGCTGCCCGCCCCAGCGGGTCACGAGCGCTTCGACCACGCCCTTGATGTCGTAATAGTCCACCGGGCGCTCGGGCGCCGACCAGTGGGGCGGCGTCGAGCCGGCCATGGCCAGCGCCAGTTCGCCGCGCTCGCCCGCCGGATCGCCCGCGACGGCCCCCGGCAGCCAGACTTTTCCGGTTTCGAACAGGCGGATGTCGGGTTCGTCCTGTTTCTGGTTGCGGCCGACCGCTTCGAGCAGGCCTGGCAGCAGGCTCGGGCGCATGAGGACCTGGGCCGTCGTCAGGGGATTGGCCACATGCGGCTGGCGGGCCGGATCAAAGCCCACGACGGCGGCCTGGACCTCGGAGATGAAACTGTAACCGACCGCTTCGTAGAAGCCCGTGTCGGCCAGGATGCGGCGGGTAAGGCCGGCCAGTTTATCCAGCACCGAGCGGGGCTGGCCTGTCGGGATGATGCGCGGCATCGTCGAGGGAATCTTGTTGTAGTTGAGAAGCCGGGCGACTTCCTCGATCAGGTCGACGTCGCGCGTCACGTCGACGCGGTGGCTGGGCACGGCCACCACCAGCGCCTGCTTTTCGGAGCGGCGGATTTCAAAGCCCAGGTTGACAAGGTAATCGGCGATTTCGGTGCTGGTCAGCGTCACGCCCAACAGGCGGTTGACCCGGGCGATGTCGAGAACGATCGGCGCCGCCTCGACGACGGCCGTCTGGACGTCGAGCATGCCTTTGGCCACTTCGCCGCCGGCCAGTTCCTGGATGAGTTGCACCGCGCGGTTGAGGGAGACCGTCAGCCGCAGCCGATCGGTGCCGCGCTCGAAGCGATAGGAGGCGTCGGTCTGAAGCCCGTAACGGCGGGCGGTCTTGCGGATCGTTGACGGATCGAAGTAGGCCGATTCCAGCAGGATGTTGGTCGTTTCGGCGCTGACTTCGGTGGCCTGGCCGCCCATGACGCCCGCCAGGGCGACGGCCCGGCGCGAGTCGGCGATGACCAGGTCTTGTTCGGTCAACGACAGGACGGCGCCATCGATGATGGTCAGTTCCTCGCCCGCTTGCGCCATGCGAACCTTGATGGCGCCCTCGGTCAGCGTGTCGAAATCGAAGGCGTGAAGCGGGTGGCCCAGCTCGAGCAGGACATAATTGGTCACGTCGACCACGTTGTTGATCGGCCGCATGCCGCAGGCCTCCAGGGCGCGTTGGAGCCAGAGGGGGCTTGCGGCGATCTTAACGCCGCGGATGAGACGGCAGGTGTAACGCGAGCATTCGTTGCGCGCGGCGATCGATAGGCGCACATACGCGTCGATGTGGTCGAGCATCTCCTTGAAGCGGGGCGTGGGGGGAAAGACCTTCTTGCCGATCATCGCCCCCAGGTCGCGCGCCACGCCCAGGATGCTGAGGCAATCGGGGCGGTTGGGCGTGACCTTGATTTCGATCAGGTAATCGAACGGCTCGCCTACTTTGTAAGTATCGGGCAGGGCGAGGATGCCGCTGTGGTCGGCGCCGAAATCAAGTTCGTGCGCCGAGCAGAGCATCCCCTGGCTGGCCTGGCCGCGGATCTTCGAGCGTTTGATGAGCGTGCCGTCGGGCAGGCGCGCGCCTTCCAGGGCGCAGGGCGCCACCATCCCGGCCGTGACGTTGGGCGCGCCGCAGACGATCCCGAGCGGCTCGCTCCCGCCGGCGTCGACGCGGCACAGGTGGAGCTTGTCGGCGTTGGGATGTGGAACGACCTCGAGCACCTTGGCCACGACGATCCGGCCTGATTTCATCCCCAGGTCCAGTTCCTCCTCCACCTCCAGACCGGCCATGGTCAGGTTCTCGACGAGGGTTTCCACCGGCAGATCGGTGTGGAGAAACTGGTTGAGCCAACGAACGGAAAGACGCATCGGAGGTTACCTGGTTGTCCTAATCGCGAATGAGCGCCATGAGACCTATGGGACGGACAGGACTTACGGAACCAATGGGGCGTGGAGAGATGTGGGTCCTTTGGGTCCTTTTCGGCCTATTTGCCTGCGGGTCGTATGGTTTGCCGGCGGCGGCCCGACCTTAAAACTGGCGTAAAAATCGCAAATCGTTTTCGTAGAAAAGCCGGATGTTCGGAATCCCGTATTTGAGCATGGCAAAGCGCTCCACCCCGAGCCCGAAGGCGAATCCGCTCAGGCGCTGCGAATCGTAGCCCACGTTCTCGAGTACCGCCGGATGCACCATCCCGGCGCCCAGCACTTCGAGCCAGACGTCTTCGCCCGAGTCCTTGTGCCAGAGGATGTCGACCTCGGCGCTGGGCTCGGTGAAGGGGAAGAAGGAGGGGCGGAGCCGGTAGGGACGGTCTTCACCGAAGTAGCGGTGGATCAGGCGTTCGAGAATCCCCTTAAGATCGCTCATGCGCACGTCCTCGTCGACCATCAGTCCTTCGATCTGGGTGAACATGGGCGAGTGGGTCAGGTCGGCGTCGCAGCGGTAAACGCGGCCCGGGGCGATGACGGCCAGCGGCGGCCGGCGCGACTGCATTGAGCGGATCTGCACCGGCGAGGTGTGGGTGCGCAGGACGCCGCCTTCCGCGAGGTAGAAAGTATCCTGCATATCGCGGGCAGGGTGATTGGCGGGGATGTTGAGCGCCTCGAAGTTGTGGAACTCATCCTCGAGATCGGGGCCCGAGGCCACTTCGAAGCCCAGTTCGGTGAAGATGGCGATGATTTCGTCGCAGGTCTGCGTCAGCGGATGGCGCCGCCCCATCGGCACCGGCCGGCCGGGCAGGGTGACGTCGAGGGTTTCCTGCGCCAGGCGCCGGCGACGCTCGTCGGCGGCAAAAGCTGATCGCCGGGCTTCGAGTGCGTCGCTGATCTCCTGCTTGGCCTCGTTGGCGGCTTTGCCCGCCTCGGGGCGCTGCTCGGCGGGCAGGCCGCCCATGAGGCGCAGCAGGCCGCTGAGTTCGCTTTTCTTGCCCAGCAGGGCGATCCGGAGATCCTCGACGGCTTGCGCGTCGCCGGCCTGGGCGACGCGCACGCGGGCGCTCCCGGCGATCTCCCGCATCCGGGTCACCAACGATTGTAGGTCGGTTTCTTCGGCCATGGTTATTGGGCCTGGGGCAGGCCGACGCGCGCCTGGTTGACGATGGCCGTGAAGGCGGCGCCGTCGCTCACGGCGATGTCGGCCAGGACTTTGCGGTCGATGTCGATGCCGGCCAGTTTCATGCCGTGCATGAACTCGCTATAACTGAGGCCGTTGGCGCGGACCGCGGCGCTGATGCGGGCGATCCAGAGCTGGCGGAACTCGCGTTTGCGCGCCCGGCGATCGCGGTAGGCGTAGCGCAGGCCGCGGCGCACGGTTTCCTTGGCGTTTTTAAAGAGTTTGGAACGCCCGCCCCGGGCGCCCTTGGCCAGTTCGAGCACTTTTTTGCGCCGTGCACGGGTGGCGACGCTATTCTTCACGCGTGGCATGGTGGGTATCTCCGTGATTTCTCAATGGATTATCGGCGGTGGCCGGTCGGGGAGCGGGGGGCGCTCAGACGCCCAGCAGCTTTTTCATCCGCCCCATGTCGGACTTGGCGACGAGGGTCACCTCGCGCAGGCGGCGTTTGCGCTTGGCATTCTTCTTCGTCAGGATGTGGCTGTGGTAGGCCCGGCCGCGCCTGATTTTACCCGATGCGGTCAGCTTGAGCCGTTTTTTCACGGCGCCTTTAACTTTCATTTTCGGCATGGTTTTGGACTCCAATCATTCGTTGGACGAAACCGGGGCTTCGCCCGGTTGTGATTTCTTTGCCGGCGCGGTGGTTTTCTTGCGCGTCAGCAGGATCGTCTGCATCCGCATGTTTTCCGTGCCGCGGTTCTCGGCCTCGACCAGCGCCAGGTCGGCCAGCGCCTCGGTCAGGCGGTGGAGGACCTGGGTGCCGATTTCGTAGTGACGCATCTCGCGCGGGCGGTAGCGCAAGGTGATTTTCACCTTGTGCCCCTTTTCCAGGAACTCGCGCGCATGTTTGAGCTTGATTTCGAAATCGTGCGGGTCGATGTTCGGCCGCAGCTTGATCTCCTTGGTTTCGGTCCGGACGGCCTTTTTTTTGGCCAACTTCTGCTTGCGCCGCTGTTCGAATATGTGGCGCGTGAAATCCATGATCCGGCAGACCGGCGGCGCCGCGTCGGGGGCGACTTCCACCAGGTCCAGTGTCTTGGCCCGTGCCCGCTCCAGTGCCACATCGATGGGAACGATGCCCAGTTGTTCGCCGTTCTCGTCGATCAGCCGAACTTCGCGTGAGGATATTTCCTCATTCGTGCGGGTGTTGGTTTTTATGGCGCCGTACCTCCTCGTCTGGCGGTTGCATTGGCGACGCGGGTCGCCAGTGATTGCCATTCCAAAATAAAAACAACCGGTGAAGGGAATCGCCTTTTGCGCGTCTTCCCGCCCCGGTTGTGACCACGCGGCCCGCGCAGCGTTTGCGCCGCCGCGACCCGCCGGCTCCCGCTTCACGCGGCCGGCGGCGTTCGTGCCGCCGGTAAAGTGGCGCCACTGCGCGCCGAGCCGGGCGATCGGGCTCTGCTGCGAGCCTTGAACCCTCCGCGCAATCCGCCGCGGGTTGCGACAACGCCGGCGGACGCTGGGGGTGAGAAGGCGGGAAGCCTTCCACTTGTTTTCCTGTTATGTCAAAACAACCCCTGCGGAGCCATGGACTCCGCAAACATATCCAGTTCTTATACCGTCAGCCCCCGGCGATGTCAAGCATGGAAAGTTACGGTGTCGATTCTCCTTGATCCTTCAGTAATCTTTCCACTCCGATTAACCACTAAGACAAAAAGACACTAAGTTAAGGTAAATCAGATTCATGTGTTACGCTCCAAGTGTTTTGCGGTGGAATGATATCCAAATTCGGGTGACTTGCGGGATGCCGATTCTTTTTCCTTGCGCCCATTGATTCCTTGGTGTCTTTGTGGTTGGAATCTTCCGATATTGATGAAGGATCAAGGTCGATTCCGCGCGGCTGATTTTGCGCTTGATTCCGAATTACGGGTCTGGTACTCTCATCGCGGAGTTGACTATGGGAAACAGATGATGACCGAGAGAATCAACGACAGTTCGCTCTGGCGCACGTTCGAGGACGGCGAGTTGACGCACTCGGCGGCCCACTACCTGATGGCCATCATGCACCTGCGGCGCCGGTTCGGTTATGCGCGCGTAACCGACGTGGCCGACCACCTCAAGGTTTCGCGCGGCGCCGCCTCGCGGGCCACCGCGCTGCTCAAGGAGCGCGGCTGGATCCGGGAGGATCCCCACCGGATGCTCGAACTGACCCCCGACGGGGAAGAGTTGGCGCGCGCGGTTGAACGCAACTTTCTCGTCATCCAGTATTTCCTCGAAGACATCCTCGGCCTGCCGCGCGAGGTGGCCTTCGAGGACGCCTGCAAGATGGAGCACCTGCTCAGCAGCGAGACCACGGGGGGCCTTATCCGCCTCATCAAGGTGCTCGAAAAAGAGAAGGGGTGGGTGGAGACACTCAAGGCCCGCCTCGCCCGCACCAAGGCGGATGAGGCGGTATTTATCGAGCGGTCCTGACCGGCGCGCGACCGGAGACAACGGCGAGGAGCACCTGAGAATCATGCCGACCAGCCAGAAGACGATCCGGAGGAACACTCGAACGCTGGCCCAGTTGCCGCCCGGCCAACGGGGCATCGTGCGCCGGGTCACCGGCGGGGGGAGCATTCACCGCCGCATCCTCGACATGGGCATTTCGAAAGGCACGCTGATCGAAGCGGTGTGCGAAGCGCCGCTGGGCGACCCGATCAAGATCAAGGTGCGCGGCTACGCCCTGTCGCTGCGCAAAGCCGAAGCCGCCCTGATCGAACTGGACGAGACCGAGTGAGAACCCGGTTCGGCCGGAGAAAGCGAAACTCGAACACGAAACCAACCCGCCAGCATCCATCGCCCATAGAGGACGGCCCGGGCGCGCCGGCCAGTGACGAAGCGCCCCCGGTGCCGGCGGCGCATCCCGGCGTGCCGGCCGTCGTTCATGTGGCCCTGGCCGGCAATCCCAACGCCGGCAAAACGAGCATCTTCAACAACCTGACGGGCGGGCGCCAGCGCGTGGCCAATTACCCCGGCGTGACGGTCGAGACCAAGGAGGGACTGCGGCGCCACGGCGGGGTGACCTACCGGATCGTCGACCTGCCCGGCGCTTATAGCCTGACGGCCAACAGTCCCGAGGAACTGATCGCGCGCGAATACATCCTGCGCGAGAGGCCCGACGTGGTGGTGCAGGTCGTCGACGCCTCCAACCTCGAACGCGGGCTTTACATGACGATCCAGTTCCTGGAATTGGGCGTGCGGCTGGTGCTGGCGCTCAACATGATCGACGAAGCGCGCGCCCGCGGCCTCCGGATCGACACGGCACTGCTGGGCGAGCGACTGGGCGCCGAAGTGGTGGAGACGGTCGGCAACCGGGGCATCGGCACCGACGCCCTGCTGGCGGCCATCGAGCGGGCGCGCACGCGTCCGCCCCGCCCGCCCGAGGGCCGCTACCCGGCGGAACTGGCGGCGCTGGCGGCCGAGGTGCGGCGGCAGGTCGAGGCGCTGGGCGCCGCCAAGTATCCCGCGCACTGGGCGGCGATCAAGTTTCTCGAAGGCGACCGCGAGGTGCGCCAGTGGCTGGCGGCGGCGGCCGACGGGCGGGCCACGCAGTTCGAAAGCGCGACGCGGCGCGCCGACCAACTGGCGCGCCGGACGGGGGAATCGATCGAGGCGCAACTGGCCGAGGCGCGCTACGGCGCCGTGGCCGGCATTTATCACGAAGCCGTGCGCCGGGATCTTTCGCCGCGCCGGCGCATGGAGATCAGCGAACGGATCGATGCCATCGTCCTCAATCGCTACGCCGGTTTCCCGATCTTCCTGCTTATCATGTTCGCCCTCTTCCAGTTCACCTTCACGCTGGGCGAGCCCCTGATGAACGGCATCGAGGCGGCCTTCGGCTGGCTGGCCGGCGCCATCGCCGCCCACCTGGCGCCGGGGCCGCTACGGTCGCTGCTGCTCGACGGCATCATCGGCGGCGTCGGCGGGGTGCTGGTCTTCGTGCCCAACATCGTCCTGTTGTTCGTCGCCATCGGCCTGCTCGAGAAAAGCGGCTACATGGCCCGAGCCGCCTTCATCATGGACCGGATCATGCACCGGATCGGCCTGCACGGGCGCAGTTTCATCCCGATGATCACGGGTTTCGGCTGCTCGGTGCCGGCGATCATGGCCACGCGCACGCTCGAGCACGAGCGCGACCGTCTGGCGACGATGATGGTCGTGCCGCTCATGTCGTGCAGCGCGCGCCTGCCGATCTACACATTGCTGATTCCGGCCTTTTTCCCGCTGCGCTGGCGGGGCTTCATGTTTTTCCTGATTTACGCCATCGGCGTCGTCCTGGCGATCGTCATGGTGAAGGTGCTGCGCGTCACCGTGCTGGCGGGCGAATCGACCCCCTTCGTGATGGAATTGCCCCCTTACCGGTGGCCCACGGCGCGCTCGGTCGTCGCCGACGGCTGGGAAAAGTCGGTCCTGTATCTGCGCAAGGCCGGCACGATCGTGCTGGCGATCTCGATCCTTCTATGGACGGCGACAAGCTACCCCGTGCCGACGCGCCACGCCGTCGACGCCAGCCGGCTGACTGCGAGCCTGAGCCCCGCCGAACTGGCGCGGGCGCGGGCCGCCGAAGACATCGCTTATTCGCTGGCCGGCCGCACCGGGCGGGCGATGGCGGTCGTTTTCCAGCCGCTGGGTTTCGACTGGAAAGTATGCACGGCGCTGATCGGCGCCCTGGGCGCCAAGGAGGTGTTCGTGGCCCAACTGGGCATCGTCAACTCCGTGGGCGAGGATGCCCCCAGCGTCTCGGACCTGCACGGCGTGCTGGCGCACGACTACACGCCGCTCCAGGGCTTCTGCATCATGCTCTTCTGCCTGGTGGCGGCCCCATGCATGGCGACGGTGGCCGCCACGCGCCGCGAAAGCAACGGCTGGAAGTGGGCCCTGCTGCAATTCGGCGGACTGACGGCGCTGGCCTACGTCGTGACGCTGGCGGTTTTTCAACTGGGGATGTGGTGGGGGATTGGAGTCTGAACCATGAGCTGGCAGGCGTTGGTCACGATCATACTGGTGGCGGCGGCGGCGATCTATGTCGTGCGCGCCTACCTGCGGCGACCCGCGGCGCCGGGGGCCGGCGGCGCTCCCGTCTGTCCGGGATGCAGCGAGTGCGGCCCGCGCGGCCCTCAATGCGGTCTGGGTGCGGTGGCGGGCGAAAACCGGAACGCGGAACACCGGAAACCATGAGCCTGTTAATCGCCCAGAAAGGCCCCCACGCCGGGCGGCGCTTCAGTCTGCGCGAGCGGACGCGCATCGGCCGCGCGCTCGACAACGACATCGTTCTGGCCGACCATCTCGTCTCGCGCTATCACGCCGAAATCACCCGCGACGGCATCCATTACCAGGTTCGCGACCTGGGCAGCAAGAACGGCCTGCTGGTCAACGGCGAAGCCAAAGGCGAGCATCGCCTGACGCGCGGCGACGAACTTCAGATCGGCGCGACGGTTTTTCTCTACGACGTGCCGCTGGCCCATAAGACGGCGCGCTACTCCAACACCGTCGTCCAGCTCAACCTGCGCAGCGATCCCTCGACCCTCGTCATCGACCGCTCGGCCTTGCCCGCCCCACCCCCCACCCAGGCGACGCAAATGATCGTCGGCCTGGGACGCCCGCTCCAGGCTGTGACGCAGCTCACGCACATTGCCCGGCCAGGGATAACGCTCCAGCAGCGCCCAGGTCT
>JAMCWS010000255.1 GCA_023480605.1 bacterium | reverse complement strand
CAACGCCCTCCAGCATCCGCCTGTTCCACGACCACGCGTTGCTCAAGATGCCGGGAGACTCCAAGCCCACGCCCTGGCACCAGGACCTGCCTTACTGGCCGATGAACGAACCGGGGGCGTTGTCGATCTGGATCGCCCTTGACGACGTCGACGAGCGCAACGGCTGCCTCTCCTTCATCCCGCGGACGCGCGAACTGGGGCGGCTCGAAGCGATCAACCTCGTCGAACCGCAGGACATCTTCCGGGCCATCCGCCGTGGCGATCTGCTCGATCAGGTGCAGGTGGCCCGCATGGAAGCCGGCGGCGTGACCTTCCACGACGGCCTGACGTTCCACTACGCCGGGGCCAACCAGACCGATCGGCCGCGCCATGCCCTCGCGATCATTTACATGACCGACGGCACGACGTATAGCGGCAAAAAACACGTGGTGACCGACGGACTGGGTCTCGCCATCGGCGCGCCGATCGACCATCCGCACTTCCCGGTCCTGGCCGGGTAAGGGCTCGGTTCGGCTGAGGAGGAGCGTAAACGGGGAAGCTCAACTACGCGGCTTGAGTGCGAGCCCGCCACCCCTCGCCGCCGGGGAAAAATATCCCCGGCGGCGGGTTTTTTTTCACGGATGCGGTTTACGGATTCAGGGTCTGAGGGGGGATGCCGGCGGGATCGCAGAAGTAAAAGCCTTGGCCCGGTTTGGTGTAAACGAACAGCGGTTGCTGGAGGGCGTTGAAGAACATTGCGAGCGGGCCTTTCGTGACGCCCGCAGCCCCGCCCAGTGGGGCGAACGGACCGCCCGGTTGCCGGTAATGCCATTGCCTTACGGCCCGCACAACCACGAAAGCCTCCATGTTGGTATTGATCCGCACCAACACCTCATCGATCATCGCGGCCTGGTTGAAGACAACGCTTTCGGGTTCGCCCAGCAGGAAGTTCTGATTCGGGGCGTGGTGCCAGGGGAGGAGTTCCAGCGTGCCGGCGGAATTCCCGGATTGGATGACCAGCACGCCGGTCACGATCTCCTGCTGCAAGAGGCTTAATCCGCCCCCGATCACGCGGCCGGGGTGGCGGGCCAGTTCTTTGACCGGAGTGAATTCGCTGTCATCGCCCCAGCCGGTTTGCTGTAAAATGGTTTCATTTTCCTGGTTGACCGCGAAGTAGAGCCGGCGCTGGCGATTGGACAGGAGGACGGTTCGGCTCCACGCCGGTTCGTCCTCGGGCAGCAGCAAGTCGCCGGCCGGCCGGAGTCCGCCCCGCCCGATGACCGCCAGCTGGAACTTGGACCGCGAGGACGCCGGCGCGGCCAGCCAGAGGGGAATCTCGCCGGCCAGCGTATCCAGCATCACCGGGCCATCCAGGATGTGCGCCTTCACGTCGGGCAGTTCCTCGCTGATGACCGCTTCATTGGCCGCGTCGTCGCCCACGAACCGGCACTGCAGAATCCGCCCGTTCAACCAGGCGACCCAGGTGCGGAGTGGATTGCCGCCGATGGCCGTCGTCGAAACCTGGGGCTCGGTTCCCGGGGGAACGGACTCGACGAATCGGGTCTCCGTGATCGTGGGCACGTCGTGGTTGTAGACCATCGTCCGCATCAGTCGGCAATCGCCGTTGACCTGCTGGGTCCAGAAGAGATAGAAGATCGCAAAATCGGGCTGACGTGACATGCCCATGATCAGGCTGCGCACCTGAACGGGCAGCAGCGTCAGCGCGACCGGCGTCGAGCGGGCGGTCTTCGCGCCGTTGTCCCATTGGTATTCGGCGGTCAACTCGTAATCGCCGGGCGCCTCGATGGGGGCCATCACGGTCAACGGGGCTTCCCACGTGAACTTTTCGCCCGCCGCCAACTGGTCGGGGGCGGCACTGGCGACTCCCGCGAACCAGGGCCGCCGGAAAGCGAGTTTTTCGCCAGTCTGGCTGTTACGGGCAAAAAATACCGGCTGAAGGACCTGGCGCGCGGTGTTCGCGATATTAATCGGCTGGCTGCCGGGATTATGCAGTTTGATCGTGACAGGCGTCGATTCCTGCACGTTGAGCCGGTTTTGTTCCAGTGAAATCTCAATCACCAGAGCCATGATTATCACCTACCCTCAGAGTTCTGCGTCCTTGTTGAGACTCGACCTTATGCCGGCTCGGCGACCTTGCGGATATTCCAACCCGAGAGCGAAAGCAGGCACTTGCCGCAGAATTCCCCGGCGATATCCGGATGGTAACTCATGTTGCACATCTTCTTGACGTCGCTGGCCGCGGCGTTGAAGTTGGCGTTTCCAGCCGGCGTGATCGTGATCGCATAGAAGTTTTCGTGCAGATAATTCACGAAGGCGCCGTCGTTTTCGTTGTTGTTCGTGAACTGGTGGCGCATCAGCCACGTGTGGCCGGCCTCGTGAACGGCAATCGCCTCGGTGGGATTCGCGCCGGTCTTGCCCCATGCGAAAGGTCCCGCAAGACTCTTGTATTCGGCGTCGTTCAAGAATGTATAGCAGCCGTGCCATGTCATCGACATGCCGCCGAGTTGGCTGTTGATGGCCAGATCGTATTCCAGGCGCTGGACCGACTTCGACCGGATGAGAGTGACTCCGGGACAGAAGCCGTTGTCGGTGTAGTAGCGCATCATTTCATTGAGCATGAAACTCTGCAATTCCTTCAGTGCGCCGCCCGTGCCCATGACGGCGGGCGGACCGGTGATGCGGCCGGTGGCGTTGTGGGTGAACTTGCGGTCGGCCACGGCGGCGTTGTAGGCCGCGGAAGTCAGCATCGGAATCCAGAAACCCTCGCCCGTCGGGGGGTTGGCCGGCAGCAGCGTGTCGAGGTGGAGGACGTTGCGCGCCCCCAGGGTGGTGCTGTTGATGGCTTTGTCGCGCGCGGCCCCGTAAGCCTTTTTCCAGTCGTCGTCGCTGATCTCCACGACGGCCGTTTTGTCGAAAATCATCTTGATGTACGCCTTGGCGTATTCCTTCGCGATCAGTGAATTGTCTCCGGCGCCCACGTGGTCCAGCGCCGGGCCTTTCTGCTCCATGAAGCGCGCCACGCGCACCATGCGCCAGACCACCAGCGAACCGGTCTCGACGATGTGGCTCATGCCGATTTCGGTGCCGTCGCTGTCGAGTGTGCCCGGACCGACGAAGGCGCGAATCCGGTAGCGGTCGCCGCCGCAGCGCGAGGGCATGAAGATGACGCCCGCCTCGCCGTCATCGTTACTTTGCGCCCGGACGGCATTCTTGACCACGTCGGTCTTGGCGGCCGGATTATAGTCACGGCGTTCCCGATTGGGCTCCAGGGCGGTGCGGCGGGATTTCTTGAAGGCGTCGGCGTTTTTGGGGTCGGCCTTGTGGAAGCCCAGGCGGCAGCCCCCGTCTTCGGTGAGGATCTCGAAGATGTTTTCCACGGGATTATCGCCGCTGATATCGCAGTCACGCTTGCCGCCCACGCTTTTGGAGGCGTTGCACAGTTGCGGTTTTTCGGCCGTCGCATCGGCCTGGTTGTCGGCCTGGCGGACCTTTTTTATGTATTCGGCGTGATCGGCGGTGGGATTGGGAGCCTTGTTGGCGACATCTTTCGGGTCGGGCGGAATGAGTTGGAAATAGACCCAGACATTGTTTGCCGGCAGCCACCGATCGCTCGAGTAATATCGCTTGCGCACACTGGCGATCAGCGGCAGGCGTCCCAGCGCCTTGTTGGCCTTGATCGTCCGAGTTTCGACGATATAGCGACTGGTTTCGTCGGCTGTGCCGGCGTTTAAGAAGTAATTGGTCTTGGAGTTGTCGTCGAACATCGCATAGGGGCCGGGGAGGTAAATCCGGGTGCTGCTTTTGGTGCCGGGGAGTTTCCCGCCCTCCAGTATGCGCGTGCCGAGCAGTTCCTTAACCTTGGCGATGGCGTCCTTGTCGGTCAAAGGCGATTTCTCGGCCGGATTGGCCGGCAAGGGCGTCGTGGATTCGTTACGGCGGAAGTAGTTCCAGCAGGCATCCAGGCACTTGCCCAACGTGGTTTTATGGTTCGTGCCCAGGAGCTTGTTGACCAGGGCCACCGCGGCGATCTGGGCCGCGGTGTCATAATCCAGCGGCGGCAGAAAATAACTCAGCGCCTGCAGCCGGGCCATCTTCCCTTTATCCTCGTTGAGCGATTCGGGGAAGATCAACTCCACGTCCTCGGGATAGAAGTGCAGCGCGATCTGGTACTCGGGCCGCAGCACGAACGTGTTGAAGTGGGTGCCGTCCTTTTTGTCGGCCGCGACAAAGCCCACCTCCAACGCCGAGGGATCGCGTTTACCCTCGCCTTCGCCCGACAAGGTCGAGACGGCGCCCCAATTGGGGGTCGTGCTCCCGGCGGCCGCGGCCGATCCCGGAATGACCTGGCCTTTCTCATCCAGGCGTCGTAAGCGGCGGATGCTGAGAATATCGGTCGCGTCGTGATCGGCAACACAAACCTTGTCGGCGGACGGCCTGACCGCCGCCGGATCGGCCTGGTTGCCCCCCAGCACGCGGACTTTCTTTCCGCCATCGGCGAATTCCTCGAAAAACGCCACGTGGCCCTTGTTGAAGCGCCGCGACGGCGGACATTCACAACTGTATTTGTGGCACTCGCCGCACTTGCGGCGGAAGACGACCACGTCGCCCCGCTGGGGGGCGGCGGTGACGTTGAGGCCCACGCCCCGGCCGTCGTGCCACGAACGCGCCGCCGCCGAATTCGAGCGTTCCATCTTGGCCTGCATGGCGCACCAGTTGACAAAGGCCGAACACCACGAGGTCTCGTCGTTGCTCGATTTGAGCGCGGTCGCGTTGAAATACTTGACCACCTCGGGATTATCCTGTTTCCGGGCGCGCCATTCCGTCGTCCCTGTTTGGGTGACGGCAAAGTCATAGGCCGTCATGGGCGTGGGCGATTGCGCGGCGCCGCCGCCGGCGGCCGGGGCGGCCGGCCCGGCTGCGGCCGGCTTTTCGGCTGCTTTGGCGGGCGGCAGGTCTTTGGGTTGCGGTCCGGGTTGATCCGTATCGTGCAGTTTGTAAAGCGCGGACTGCGTCGCGTCGTCGGCCTGGCCGGTTTCCGAAAGGCTCATCCGGCGCTGGAAACGTTTGATGGCCTTTTGGGAGATCGGGCCGCTCACGCCGTCGACCGAGCCGGCTTCGAAGCCCAAATTGTTCAGGCGCGCCTGCACGCCCGGAGTGCAATACTTGTCGGGCGCTTCTTCCTGGATCGGATCGAGTCGGCCGATTTGCAGGGGGTAGGTGATTTTGATCCGCCGGTCCGGGGCGGCAGCCTTGGCCTGACCGGCGCCCGCGGCTTGACCAGTGGCCTTGGCCTGGCCGGCGGCTGCCGCCGGCGCGCCCGCCGCTTGGCCGCCCGCCGCCTGGCCGGCCGCCGCCACGTTGGGCTCCGGGATGAACAACGTCAACGTCCCCCGCTGCACGCTGGGGCGGATCGACTGCTCGATCAGTCCTTTCTCACTCGTTTTCCCCTTGGTGGCGATTCCTTCGATGACGAGGGTATAGTCGATATTCTTCATCGGTTGAAGATACTCGTCCAGTATCTTCAGCCGCAGGAAGACTTCCTGAACCGGCACCACGAACTTGTGTTTCGCCTCGGTGGAGCCGGATTCGTGTTTTTCGCCCTTGGCGGGGATTTCGATGATGTCGGGCAGGTGTCGGTAATAAACCGTTCCGCCCCTTACCGTGCGGCCGTCGCCGTGGAAAAGGAGGAACGCATTCTTGCGCTTTCCCTGTAGCGACCCGTTTTTGTCCCACAGCGTCTGCCATTGGCATCCCGCTTTGATGGTGGAAAGGCGCGTGATGTGTTCTCCCGCCTCGACGGCCGCCCGGTTGGCGCCGAGTTGCGGCAGCGGCACGAGCTGCGGCTGGGCGGCGGCGGCCGGCGCGGCAGGTTGGGGCCCCGCGGGTGCCGCGGCGGCGGCGCCGCCGCCGGTTGGCAGTTGGGGGGAGTGGCGAATGGGCGTTTGTCGAATCATCTTGTATGTGCTCCGTCGATAACGGACCAGGCCCGATATGGATCGTTGTCATCCCTTGCGCCATTCGTCGGGATGGCGATTGGGGAAACTGATCTCGCACTGGCCCGGCTCGATGCCGTCGAGGCGGGCGCGGCCGTTGGCGTCCAGCGTACCGTCGAGTTCACGCTCGTCGCTGGTCTTGATGAGGTAATATTCGCCCGGCACCGGCCGGCCGGCTTCGTCCTTGAGTTCGATCTCGATCCAGGATTTCTTTTCCAGTTTCTCGACCGGGATGGCCTGTTGCTGGCGCGACTCGCCCGAATAACTGGTGTCTTTGCCCGGGCTTTCGGTGTCGGCCGCCTCGGGAGCGCCGGGCCCGGACGGGTTGCCGGCCGAGTCGCTCAGGGCCGCGCCGCCGCTGTTGATCTTGACCATCGAACCGACGATCGTGACCCCCGACGGATCGACCGTGACGTGGTTGCCGCCACAGACGAGCGAGATGCCCGACGAGGCCTTGATGACCACCTGGTTGGCCTGGAGGAAATAATTACTCGCCGTCTTTTCCTTGTGGTTGGCGTCGAATTGCTCGATGACGTCGCCGCCGACCTTCACCGACCGCGTGCCGCCCACCTCGATGGCTTCGTCGCCGCCGACCTTGCGCGAGCGGTTGCCTTTGACTTCCTCGCGGTGCTCGTTTTCGATGGTCAGGTGGGAGTCGTGGCCGATGTTCGCCAAACGGTCGTTCTTAACCCGGATGTGCAGATCCTTCTCCGCGTGCAGGAAGATCTGTTCCTCGCCCTTCTTGTCCTCGAAGCGCAGTTCGTTGGCGCCGTCCTGGCCCTTGGAATTGGCCGTGCGGATCGTGCTCTTGGTTTTTTCGTCGGGCAGGTTGTAAGGGGTGCGCTCGTCGCCGTTGTATACGCGCCCGACGATGATCGGCTGGTCGGGGTCGCCTTCGAGGAAGTCGACGATCACCTCGTGGGCGATGCGCGGCAGGAAGATCGAGCCGTACTTGCCGCCGGCCCAGTTCTGGCTCACGCGGATCCAGCAGGAAGCCTTCTCGTCGAATACGCCCTCGCGGTCCCAATGGAAGTGGACCTTCACCCTGCCATGCGAGTCGGTGTAGATTTCCTCGCCCGAAGGGCCGACGACGATGGCCGTCTGCGTTCCGTGAACGATGGGCCTGGGAGTGACGCGCGGCGGGCGGAAGGGGATTTCGAATGGGATCGCCTCGACCGTGTTTTCGTAAAGCGGTCCTTCCGGAACGGTGGCCGCAGGCTCTTCCTCGAGCGTCTGGGCCTGGGTGGCGCGGTGGGTCACCGCCGTGATCAGGTATTCGATGTTGCAGTCTTCGCGCACGTGGTCGCCCAAGGTGAAGCGGTAGCCGGGGATCATGCGCCGGCAGACGCTGACGCCGCTGGCGACCTTGCGGTTGGTCTGGTATTCCTCGAGGCGCACCTGGGCCAACTGCTTGCCGACGCCGGGCTCCTTGTATTCGCCGGGGTAGTCGTATATTTCAAGGACATCGTCGCGCTGGGCTTTTTTCTCGGCCTGAAGGTTGAGCTTGGGCTGCTTGAACTCGAAGTCGCGCAGCATCACGGCCCCCGGCCGGACCTGCTGGCCCGTGCGGAAGTGCGAAAAGAATTCCTCTTTCTCGACCATCTGGCTGGGACCGCGGAAGATGACGGTCGTCTTGCCGGCGATCGTCTTGTGAACCGAGGAGGCGTCGCCCATGACCAGGACATGATTATCCTCGGTGTGCTCGAAGAAGTAGAAGATCCCCTCTTCTTCCATAAGGCGTTGGATAAAATCGAGTTCGGTCTCGCGATACTGGACGCAGTATTCGCGTTTGGCGTAGGTCTTCGTCAGGCTCACGCGCATCATATCGCTGGGCAGGCCGGCGTCGCGCAGGACCTGCTGGATGATCTCGGGCGCCGTCATTTCCTGGAAGATCCGGCATTTGGCGCGCAGGTCGAGTAGCCAGATAAACGGGACAAGTTCGAGTTCGTAACGCGCGAAACGCACCCCTTCGCCGGTGAATTCCAAGCGGCTGACGATGCCGTTGATGAAACGGTCGTTCTCGGGCTGGGCGTTGGCGATGCGCAGGACGCCGGGCTTGCCGACGAGTGAATCCAGGTCGATTTCGCGGTTCTTGCTGGCCAGATCCAGGCGCACGTTGAACAAGCGCGAGATGCCCTCGGTGACCTTGATCGAAACCACGCGCAGTTCATGGATGTCGAGGTCGGCCGCGCGGAAAGAGAAATCCGACTGCGAGGCCTTGAGCGTCTGGCTGCTGGTCTGGATCGTGCCTACGCCGATGGCTTGGGATTGACCCACACGCGGAGCGCCGGCCGCTTGCCCCGGGCGCGATCCGGCGGCCGTGGCGGGGCCGCCCGTCGCCAGGCCGCCCCCGCCCAGACGACTCGCGGCCGCCTGGCCCACCGTCGGTTTGCCCCCCTGCGCGGCGGCGGGGCCGGTGGCTCCTTGGAAGCCGCCGCCCGATTGCGCCGCCGCGGGCTTCTGGGAACTGGCGGGCTGGACGCCGGCCGGTCCGCCGGCCGAAGGCTTGGGGCCGGAAGCGGCGGCGCCTTGCGGGGCAGGGCCCTGGGCGCCGCCCCCTTGCGCGGGGCCACCCGACGGCTGGCCCTCCGCCTGGCCGGTGTTGGGAACGATATTAAGATTCCGCCCGCCGCTTCCGGACGGGGCCGGCCCCCCCTGGGTTCCTCCGGGGGACCCGCCCGGCGGATCGTCGGGGTGTCGCTGGATTTGTCGTGCCATAGTTGAACCTGCCCCTCAAACGCCGATGCCCGCCCCGTCCATGGCATAAACCCGGTGGGGGCGGGAGGCCTTAACGATGGCGATGGCGTCAAGTATCCGCTTGCCCGCCTCGGGTTGTCGGCCCGGCCGGATTTCGGCCGGTCCGGGCCGTCCGCACACTCTGGTTCCTCACTTGCCGGCCGCCGCGGCCGCGGCCGACGGCTCGCCGGCGGTCTCGGCGCCGTTGCCGAACTGCAGCGCGAATCCGCCCGCCTCGTCCAGCCCCAGGTGGAGGCTGGAGGGCAGAGGTCCGGCGGCCATCTGTTCGAGGATGCGCGTCGAAACCATCGGCAGCAGTGTGCCGTTGAGGATATGGTCGATGTTGCGCGCCCCCGTTTCGACCTCGGTGCAGCGCTGGGCGAAAAACACGAATCCGGCTCCACAGAGGCGCAACACAAGTT
>JAMCWS010000019.1:3855-9164 GCA_023480605.1 bacterium | reverse complement strand
GATCCGGCTGCCGGGCTCCTGTAGGCCCAGGGTCATGCCGCCCTCGGCCGGGCGGCCGTCGGCGAAGGCTTCGCCGCCGTTTAAAACCGGCCGCCGGGCGGCCCACCAGCCCACCCGGCCCCGCGGTTGCGACATTTCGAGGTAATAACGTCCGGCCGGCAGGGGCGTGGGCGTTTTCAAGTAAACCCAACCGTTGTCCTGGACGTCGCGGAAACGCCCCGAAACGACGGGACGACCGCCGGGGCCGCCCTCGAACAACGTGAGCGTCATGGCCGAACCGGTCTCGCGCCAGGTGGGGAAGCACCCGCCGACGCCGTCGAAAGCCGCCGCCGCCGCGAAGCTCTGGCCCAACGTGTGGCCGGGCGCGAGTTCGCGCGAGACGTCGTGGCGGTCGTTGAGCTGGCGGCCGAGGAGCGTCGCCGGATCCGCGAGGATGAGGGGTTTGCCGTCCCAGCGGAACCAGGAGTCGGCACAAATACCCGGGGCATAAAGGGTGTCGTAAAGCTCGGCGACGACGCGGTTGGCGTCGCCGAAGGGGCCGATGGCCGCGTAGCGGGGCGCGGGGTTGCCCAGCCGGCGCGATTCCGACAGGCCCCGGCAGAGCGCCAGCACGCACTTGCCGTAAATGTTGTTGTTCGTGCTGTCGCAGATGACGGCGTCGACCCCGGCCGCGGCCAGCAGGTCGGCGTGGCGGCGGATCACCCACGCCTGGCGCGAGACGTAATAACCATAGAGCGGCTCGCCCCAGTGGTGGAAGTGACTCACCGGCCCCCAGGCGGGGTCGTTCGCGTTTTTCATCGCATCGGGGTGGGCCGCCAGGATCTTCGTGATGTCCCACGGGCCGGTCCGGCTGTGCTGGCCCAGCCAGAGGAAGTAAAAGATGGCCACCGTGCGGTCGCGGCGGGGCGGGCCGACTTCCTCGAAGGTGGGCAGCGCGCGCCCCAGTCCATCGGTGGCGACCCAGGTGTCGCCGTAGACGTCCCAGGCCGGCGCGTTTTCTTGCGCACGCGCGGCGCCGGAGCCGGCGATCGCCCAGGCGGCCAGGCTTCCGGCCAACACGAGCCGCGCCACGGCGATCGATCGGTGCGAAAGGCGAACGGATTTCATCGCAGGGCATCCTTGATCCGGTAGGCAATTGAGCCACGAAATCACACCACGTGCCGCGGCCGCAACCAAAATGACGATAATCACGCATGCTCCACGATTCATCAGGGCAGTCATTGCCGTTGCTCACACAAAGACACAGCGCGTCAGATTATCGTGTTTTTTCCCGCGATTTCGTGGCTCAATGGCCTCTTTGGAAATGCTGACAAACGAAAGGAATTCCGCCATGGCACACTCGACACCCGACCGCGCCACCGATAACCCAACCCGGCGCGAGTTCCTCAAGAGCATTTCCCTGTTCCTGGGGGCCGCGCTGTTGCCGAGTCTGACGGACGGGCTCCCGGCCGCCCCGGCCAAGGGGAGCGAAGCGCCGCCCAACATCCTCTTCATCATGACGGACGAGCAAACCTGGACGGCGGTCGGCGCGGCCGGCAACCGCGACATCCGCACGCCGAACCTGGATCGCCTGGCGCGCGAGGGCGCCTGGTTCGACCAGTGCATCGTTTACCCCAGTGGCCCACGCCCTATTGCTCGCCGACGCGCGCCTCGATCCTCACGGGCCTTTCGCCGCACCGCCACGGCATCTTGAGCAATGTGGACATGGGCGCGCACCGGCCGGGCCTGGACGGCGGCCGCTTTCCGGTCACCGAGAACATCCTTTACGAGAAGAAGGGCTATGGCGCAGGTCACTGGGGTAAAATCCACGCGTTCAACACCACCATCCGCCCGAAAACCATCCTCAGCGCACCCTGGATGTGCAACGCCGACCTGCCTTGCTACGCGCAATGGCCGGCCGGCTCCGGGCCGGACCACGAAGGATGGAAAGACGACTGCGAAACCGCCGCGCGCGCCAAGGGCTACAAGAGCTGGGGCGACTGGACGCGCATCGGTCACGTCGAGATGATCGACGCGGTCAAGCCCGCCACGGGGATGGGGGGGTTCGGCCCGATCGGCAAATCCCCCGTGCCGGCGCCCTATAAAATGGAGAACTTCTACGGGGTCGAGGCCATGGAGGCGATGGCCGCCAACCGCGACCGCCCCTGGATGTTCACGCTTTCCTATCACCCGCCGCACAATCCCTTCATCGCGCCCGAGCCGTATTACTCGATGTACGATCCGGCGGCCCTGACGCTGCCCGCCAACCAGGACGCCATGCCCGATGACGACATGGCAAAATACGGCAGCGTCGCCGGCGCGCACAAGATCGGCGAGGCCGGCATCCGCGAATTCCTGCGGGTTTACTATGCCCAGGTCACGATGATCGACGATTACGTGGGGAAGGTGCTGAACAAACTGGACGAACTGGGCCTCGCCGACCGGACGATCGTCGTCTTTACTTCGGACCACGGCGACATGGCCGGCTCGCACGGTTGCGTCGCCAAGGACATGCCCGCTTTCTTCGATTACCTGATCCGCGTGCCGCTCATCATCCGCTACCCCGGCCGGGTCAAGCCGGGCACGCGCGTGAGCGAACTGGTCACCAGCATGGACATCATGCCGACGCTGCTGGATTACGCCGGGGCGCCCATCCCGGCGGGCATCGACGGCCGCTCGCTGCGCCCGTTGCTGGAAGGACAGACGGCGCCATGGCGCGAATGGGCTTACGGCGAACGCGAATATCCGGCTCCCGTCAACATGAAAACCACCCAGTTCATGATCCGCGGCAAACGCTGGAAATACTGGTGGAACCAGGACCCGACGCTGCACGAGCGGCTCTACGACCTCGAGGCCGATCCACTGGAACGGCGCAACCTGGCCGCCGATCCCGCGCACCGGGAACAACTCGACCGGATGCGGGCGCTCCTGGATCGCTGGCTGGTCGACAGCCGCAATCCCAAGCGCCATTTCTTCGAAGAGGCCATGGCCGCGAAAACAAAGACCGGCGCGGCCTGACACACGATCATATACCTGGTCTGAAGTTCAAGCTTCAGCTCGAAACCTGGGGCTGGAGACATCGTTACTAAAAAGGGAGAAAAGAACCGAACCACGGAGGCATGGAGGATGATGTTATGCTTCCTTTATGTCCCTTGCGTCCTTTCGGTTCTTTGCGGTTCATATATCAAGCCAAAGCTTGAACTCCAAGCGCGCCCTCCCGGTTGCCAAAGGCCGACCGCCCATGAAGATTCGCCGGGTCGTTGCCCATCTTCTTTTACTATTGTCCGGAGTGACCCTCATGACCCCGAACGCATCCGCCGCGCCCGCCGACTTGAATGTACCGCGCCCCGAACACCCGCGCCCCGATTTCGAGCGCGCCCAGTGGCTCAACCTTAATGGCCCTTGGCAATTCGCCTTCGACGATGAGAACCGGGACCGGCTCGATCGCACGATCCAGGTCCCCTTCTGTTGGCAGGCGCCCCTGTCGGGGATCGCCGGCGGCGGCGGCCGGAAAGTCGGCTGGTATGAACGCGCCTTCGCCACACCCGACTGGCCGGGCCGGCGCGTCCACCTGGTCATCGGCGCGGCCGACCGCGAAGCCCGCGTCTGGGTCAATGGCGTCGATTTCGGCACCCACCAGAGCGGCTACCTGCCCATCCGCCTCGACGTGACCGACGCCCTGAAATCCATCGGCCAGACGAATCGCCTGCGCATCCGCGTTTACGATCCCCAGACGCGCGACCTGCCCGAAGGCAAACAGATCCCCAACTGGTATACGCACACCTCGGGCATCTGGCAGACGGTCTACCTGGAAGCCGTTGGCGACCCGATGCGGATCGACGCCATCCGGATCGCGCCCGACGTAAAAGGCCAGGCGGCGACGATTCGCCTTGAAATGACCAGCCGCGCCGGGGACTTCCGCGACGTCACGGTGCGCGTCGCCACCGACGCCGGCCCGGCCGGATCCTGGCCCTTGCGTCTGCCCTGCGGCGCTTTTCCCGCGGCGTTCGAGTTGCCCGTGCCCAATCCCCGTCTCTGGTTCCCCGAGGATCCCTACCTCTATCACCTGACGATCGACCTCCTCGACGACGCCAGCGGCGCGGTCGTCGACTCGGTCCGGACCTGGTTCGGCATGCGTGATATCTCGACCGGTTTCCCCGAAGGGGTCGAGACGGCCTCGCGCTACGTCCTCCTCAACGGCCGCCCGCTCTACGTCACCGGCGCGCTCGACCAGGCTTTCAATCGCGGCGGCATCTACACCTACCCCGACGAAGCGATGATGCTGACCGACATCCGCGAGGCGAAGGCCGCCGGACTCAACCTGCTGCGCCTGCACATCAAGACCGAGGAGCCGCGCTTCCTTTACCTGTGCGACCGCGAGGGGATGTTGCTCCAGTGCGACGTGCCCAACTACTGGGACCCCAACCAACGCGCCCGCTCGCTTTGGGAGTGGACGATGCGCGGCATGATCGAACGCGATTTCAATCACCCCGCCATCATCTCGTGGATGATGTTCAACGAAACCTGGGGATTGGGGGTCGGCCGGGGTAAACCGGTGCCGCCCGAGCACTTCGCCTGGGCGCGCCTCATGTTCGACGAGGCCAAGGCGCTCGACCCGACCCGGCTGGTCGAGGACATGTCGGCCTGCAACCATGACCACTTCACCGAACGCACCGACCTGGTCTCGTGGCACCATTACGGCCTCGAGTACGAGAAGACGGCCGAAAGGATCCGCCAGGACGCCGAGGGCGGGCGGCCCGGTTCGGGCGTCCACTTTATCGACGGGATGGCGCAAGGCGACCAGCCGTTCATCAACTCCGAATACGGCGGCATCGGCGCCGGCAGCGGCGACAGCGACGTCTCGTGGACCAGCCGCTGGTGGACGAACGAATTGCGCAAATATTCCAACCAGAGCGGTTTCATCTACACCGAATTGATGGACATCGAGTGGGAACACAACGGCGTCCTGCGCTATGGCCGCGAGCCCAAGGAATTCGGTTACGGCGCGCTCGCGCCCGGCATGGAAGTGCGTCACGTCTTCGGCGAGGACTTCCTCGTCATGGACGCGCCGCCGGTCGTCTTCGCCACGCCGGGCGCGGAGGTGCGCGTGCCGCTCGCCTTCAGCCACTTCAGCCCGACCTCGAAGGACCGAAACCTAACACTCCGCTGGAACCTGCGCACCTGGAACGCCGACGGCGAGGAGGCCGACACGGGCGGGGTGCGGCCGGGCGTCGTCGTCGCGCGGCGCTTCGCGCTCACGCCGCTGGAGCCGCTGGCGGTCCGGATACCCGAACCAACGGACGGCGACAGGGCATTCTGCGGCGCGCTTT
>JAMCWS010000019.1:0-3845 GCA_023480605.1 bacterium | reverse complement strand
GACGGGCGAACGGTGCGCCTGTCTTTCTTGCCGGGGCGGCCCGCCGGACGGGAGGGCTGGACCGCCTGCGTGTCGCCCGAAAGCGCCGACGGCCAGATTATCCGGTGCTATGAGGCGGGAAGCCTGACCTACAAGGTCGCGTTGCCGGCGGGGCTTCGCTCCGAGGCCATTGAGTCGCTCGAACTGGTTGCCGAGGCGGCCTCGCGCTGCAATACCGAGAAGTCGGACTGGCCCAACGGTGTCAATAACCGGCCGCTGGCCCAACTCAATCCGCCCGACAACCCGGTGATCAGCCCGCCGCAGACGGCGCCCGGACGCGTATACCCGACCGACCTGCGCGTAACGGTGAACGGCGTCGCCATCGCCGCCCAGACGCTGCCCGACTGCCCGGCCGATGCGCGCGCGATCCTCACCTACGCATATGCCCTCGGCCGCGAAGACTGGGGCGCCTACGGCTATCTGGTGCGCGGCAAGCTGGAGGGCGAGACGCTGGTCCGGGCGCTGCGCGGCGCGCCCGCCGGCGAGCCGATGGAGTTGGCCGTGCGATTCGAGGTGCCCGCCGGCGCCGCGCACAAGGGCGGCCTGACGCTCTTCGGCGCCCGCCGCGGCCGCTACCCGTCCGATCCGGCCGTGATCGTCCGGTTGAAATAAGGCGGGTTCCCGCCGGGCATTTTATGGTTTTACATCCGGGGCGGCGGGGGTGCATCATAAACTAGATCATGACGGCCAATCCGGATCGCGTGTTCCCGCGCCAAACGCGAGAGCGCCGCGAGAACGGACGGCGCGATATCGCTTATCCATTCTCGGCCAAGGCAAGGTTTACACGATGGACAACACTCGGCTTCTGCTCAGCCTGCTGGGAGTGGCCGCCATGCTGGGCATGACGCTGACTCCCAATCCGGCCGCGGCTCAGTCCGCGTTGACCACCCTTATCGAATGGAACTTCAACCAGGACGGCAATTTCGAAGGCTGGACGTCCAACAACCAATATGCCAACCTCCAGGTGGCCGGCGGCGCGCTGACGGGCACGGTCACCGGCACCGACCCGATCGTGATCAGTCCCCTGTTCGATTTTCCGACCCGCCCCTGGCAGCGCATCGAAATCCGCATCAAGAGCGACAAGGCGGGCACCTGCCAGTTTTATTACACCAACACACAGGATCCCCCCTACGGCGGCTTCCGTCCCGAAAAACTGGTCGGTTTCCAGGTTCTGGGCGACAACGAATGGCACACCATCTCGATCTGGCCCGGCTGGTATGCCGAAGGCCACATCATTCATCTGCGACTGGATTTTTTCGCCGAGCAGACCTTCGCCGTCGATTGGATTCGCGTCGTCGAGCCCCCCGCGAGCCCAACCATCACCGACCAATATAGCTGGGATTTCCGCAACGGCAACCAGGGGTGGTTTCCCGAACCGGGCCTGGATGGGGCCGCGACCACGGCCGACGGCCTGACGTTCAACGTCTCCCAGGTTACCGCCCAGCTCGAGTCGCCGCCGCTCGCGTTGCCCGTCGGCGACCATCTATGGGCCGTCCTGCGGATGCGGTGCGACCGGGGCTATTGGGGCCGGCTGGCCTGGCTGCGCAGCGACGTGCCCGGAACCTTCGAAATCAAATTCAACCTGCGCCCCGACGGCCAGATGCACGTCTACAATATCCCCGTCATCGACAACGCCGATTGGGCGGGCACGCTCGCCGGGATCGCGCTGCGCCCCACGAACGTTTCGGGCGGCGCGGTGACGGTCGAGTCGCTGACCCTGGCCGCCGAACCGCTGGGCGCGCCCGAAATCCAGTGCGCCTATTTCAGCCTCGAAAACGTTCTCAACCGGGTCGGCAAGCGCTGCCCGGTGCTCGCGCGCCTCATCAACCAGGGCGGCGACACGGCCGCCGGCGTGACCGCCACGCTCGAGGCTCCCCCGGGCGTCACGGTCGAAGCCGTAACCTCCAACGACAGCGGCCCCAACGACTATGAATTCGATCACCCGGTGGATTTGCATTTCAACGTTCAGTCCGACGCGCCGGTCGAGGGCCAGCTCACCCTCCGCCTCACGGGCGACGGCATCCCGGAACAGGTCTTCCACGCGCCGTTGTCCATCACGCCGCGCCCCGACGTGCCGGCCGGGGATTACGTGCCCGTCCCCCAGCCGGCGCAGACCGACTATAATATCGGCCTTTACTACTTCCCGCGCTGGTATCAATGGGCCCATTGGGATCCGATCTGGCGCTGGGCGCCGGTGCGCAAGCCGCTCCTGGGCTGGTATGACGAATCCAAGCCCGAGGTGGTGGACTGGCAGATCAAGTGGGCCGTCGAGCACGGCATCTCGTTTTTCCTCGTCGACTGGTATTGGGTGAAGGGCAACATCTCGCTGACCCAGTGGCTCCACGACGGCTACATGAATGCCCGTTACCGCGATTACCTCAAGTGGGCCGTCATGTGGGCCAATCACAATCCGGCCGGCTCCAACAGCCCGGAGGACTGGCTCACCGTCACCCAATACTGGATCGACCATTACTTCGGCCTGCCCGGTTACCAGAGGATTGACGGCAAGCCGGCCGTCTACATCTGGAACCTATGGGGACTGAACAGCGACATCGGGGGCGCCGCCGCCGTCAAGGCCTTGTTCGACCAGTCGGAGCAAATGGCGCGCGACGCCGGCTACGCGGGCATCACGTTTATCGCAATGAACGGCAATCCGATCGACCCCAACCTGGCGCAGACGGTGGCCGACACGGGCTACAAGTATTACACAACCTATCACTGGTTCGCCGACGCCTCGCAACTGGCCGAAGACCCCAACTGCTACCCCTATTCGCTGGTGGTCGACCGCAGCAAGGCCTACTGGGAGCAGAGCGCGCAGGTTTTCGGCGCCAAGGGCATCGGCTTGCTGCCCACGGCCGACACCGGCTGGGACGCCTTCCCCTGGCACGGCTTCAACACGAACAAGATTTTCGGGCGCAACGCGGCCGAGTTCGAGCGCCTGCTGACCGAGGCCAAGAGTTACCTGGACGCCAGCGGCAAAAAGACTCTCGTCCTGGGCCCTTGCAACGAGTGGGGCGAGGGCAGCTACATCGAGCCGGCCACGGAATACGGCTTCGGGATGTATCAGGCGGTGCGCAAGGTCTTCGGCAAGGATCCCAATCCGCCCGTCGAGCTTGGTCCGGTCGACTTCGGCATGGGTCCCTTCGACGTCCCCTTCGATCCGGTCGATCCCTATAAAACACGCTGGACATTCGACAAGCCCGGCAACACCGAGGGCTGGGGGGGCAGCCAAAACATCACCAACCCGGTGGTGAGCGACGGCACCCTTTACGTCCAAACGCGCGGCAACGATCCGATCCTCCAGGTGACGGGTCTGCATCTTTACGCGGCGAAGTACCAGGGCCTGAGCGTCTGGATCAAGGCCGCCAAAACGCCGCCCAACGAAAGCAACATCCTGCAACTCTTCTGGGCGACCACCAGCGGATCGCTGAGCGAGGCGGCCAGCATCCGCCTGCCCCTCATCCTCGACGGCCAGTATCATTCGTATCTTTTCAACCTGCCCAACAATCCCAACTGGCGGGGGACGATCGGCACGCTGCGCATCGATCCGGGGAGCCAGCCCGACATCGACGTTTGGATCGACGAAATCTGCCTGACGGGCGTCAGTCACGCCCGGGGGTGGGAGAATCTTAAATAGCCACCTCTGCCGGAAACGGAGTCGCCCGCCGCCGGCGCCCCCCTGGCCGGCGGCGGGCGCCCGGCTCTCAACACCCCCGCGTCCGCAATGCGCCATCCGATGAAGCACCGACCCGCCGCGACCGCCGCCGCCCTGACCGGGATTCTAGCCCTCGCCGTCCTCATCGTCG
>JAMCWS010000148.1 GCA_023480605.1 bacterium | reverse complement strand
GGAGCCGGGGCCGCGGCGGCCACGACGAGAACCGGCGGCGACGCTGCGGCGTCGATCGCCCGTGGCGCAAGGGTCGATGTCAGCGCGGCCAGGGCCGCCAGAGCGGTGGTCATTCGGCGGTTCATCGCGCACCCCCTTGCTGGGCGGTTTCCAGAATCCGGTAGGGTGTTTGGATTTCAGGCTTGACCAGGAAGACCAGTTCCGAATCGCTGGCGCTGTTGCGCGTGTTCGACAGGAACCAGCTCACCACGGGCAATTCGCTGATCCACGGGATGCCGCGATTGCGCTGGTTTTCGTTGTGGGTTTTCATCAGGCCGGCGATGCACACGGTCCGATCGGGCACGATGAGGCGATTCTTGATGATGCGCTGGTCGATCATCGGCACGCGCATCGACTGGTTGCGTTCGTTGGCGCCGATGCGGATGAAGCCGTTCAGAGCGTTGACCGTCGTGTAGAGATCGAGCACCACCAGGTTGTCGTCGAGCACCGCCGGCACCGAGACCTCCATCGTCACCCCCTCGGAATCGCGATACTCGGTCACCGAGGCCAACGTCGTGCCGACGGCCTGGGTGGTTTCATAGGGAACTTTGGTCGTATTGGAAAGCTTGGCCTCGTAGGCCGTGGGGGCCGCCGGGGCGTTCAATTCCTGCTTGGGGGTATTTTTTGATGTCAGCACGATCGAGGGCTGCGAGAGCACCTCGACCTTGCCGACGGTCTTGAGGGCTTCGATCACACCCTCGAAGGTGCCCCCGCCGACGTTCATGTTGCCGAAGAAGAGGCGGGCCGCCGAACCCAGGGCCGGATCGGCCGGCAAGGTCAGGTCGGCCGTGTCGAGGATGCCCCCCTCGCCGCCCTGGAAACGGACCGCGAAATCGAAGTCCAGGCTGTTGGCGACGGTCCACTCGAGCACGCGCGCTTCGATGCGCACCTGCAAAGGTTGCGGCGCCGGAGCGGGCGCCGGGGCCGCGGGCGCCGGAGCGGGCGCCGGGGGCGCGGGCGCCTGGGCGGCGACCGGCGGCGGCGCCGTCAGAACGGCGGCCAGCGCCAGCAGGCCCAGCCAGCGCGTCCCGGCGGCGTGGGTGAGGATCGCTCGGGTTTTCATGGTCAGTTCGTCCAGTGTGGGATGCAATTGTAACTGGTGATGTTATACAGGTTGTCGTAACTGGAAGCTTCGGCCCGGAAAGCGCGGACATCGCCGGGCGCCATCGCGCCGACGCGCACGACCTTGCTGTCCTGCACCTGGTGCTGGGAGTTGTTGAAAACCACCTCGATCTCGACGTTCGCCAGCGGCTTGGAGCCCTGGTTGCGCGCCATTCCGGTCACGTTGAAATAGCGCTTGTTGCCCCCAAGGAATTCCTCGGTGTCACGCGACTTGTATTCATGCAGGTTGAAGACCACCACCGGATTGGCGTCGGCTTCGGCCTTTTTGAGTTGCTCGGGGGTGATCGGAACCGCCTCGCCCTTGGCGGTGATCATCATCCGGCCCTTGATGAGTTCTTTTTCCTTATAGGCGGCGTCGAGCGAGGTCGCTTCGTAGTAGTTGCGCACGGCTTCGTTGTAGTCGCCCATCTCCCAGTAGAGATTGCCCAGGGCGGTGAAGACCTTGGGGTCGTTGGGATGCTCGATTTTGAGTTGGTTGAGCTTCACCAGGTCGGCCTTGGCCTGTTCGATGGCTTCGGCCTGGGCCGGGCTGGCCATCGACATGTAAACGTCGATCTTGCGCAGGTAATCGCGCGCGTCGGCCACGTAGCGCCCGGAGGGATATTCATTGACATACTTGACGAAGGCGTCGCGGGCGGCGTTGAAACTGCTGATCTTATAAAGCGACATGCCCTGATTGAACATGAGCCGTTCGCGCATGAGCGAGTCCGGGTAGCGGTCGCTGAGGCTTTCGTAGCGCGAGGCGGCCAGCGCGAATTCCTCGTGTTCGAACGCCTCGTTGGCCCTCGCCAGCTCCGAACGCAAGGTCAGTTCCCGCATTGATGCGCAACCACTGATGAAACCCAGCGCCGCCATCGCCAAAATGAGGATGGATAGTAATTGGGCTTTTTTCATGGTCACCAATCCCTTTACCTGGGTTTGAGCAATCATCGAAAATGAAAGTTCCCCGCCACACCTGGGCTCCGCCGATTTTCGCCGTCACCCCGAACACAAATAAAGACCACCCCCCGCCGGGCAAAGTTTGCCTGTTTGACTCGGGTGGCCTTTTTTTCGGACAGGGGCGGCCGCTTTATCGATACCGGGATGGTGGTTGCATACGCCAAAACGAATAAGACGGACGGCTGGTGCACCGTCACACTTGGATTAACGGACGATGCTGGCTCGTGATCGTGATCGTAATCGCAATCGCAATCGTAATCGTAATCGGCAATCTCCGGCCGTCATGTTCGGCGTGACGCACCCCTAACGGCGGGCGAGTTTACGCCGGCGGCGCGGGCCGGCCGCGGCGTGGCGAGCGGACGGCGCCGGCGGCGCGACCACATCCGCGGCGGGCGCGGGCGCGGCGATGGGCGCGACGATGCCCCGGCCCCGCCGCGCCGCCCAGAACGCGAGCGCCCCGGCGAAGGTCGCCAGACTGATGATCTGCGAGGTCGAGAGCGTCCCGCCGAACCACACCCCTCGGGCGGCGTCGCCGCGCAGGAACTCCAGTCCGAAACGCATGGGACTGTAAACGAGCATGTAGGCCGCGAAAACCTGGCCCGAAAAGCGCCGGCGCCGCCACAGCCACAACAAACCGGCGAAAATCAACAGGTTGCCGGCGGCCTCGAACAATTGCACGGGCAGCAGCGGCAGCGGCGCCCCGGCCCCCGGCGCCAGCAATCCCGCGTCGATCTGGCCCCAGTAGGCGAAGTTGAACATCGCCGAGGGCTGGCCGGCCGCATCGGACAGCAACGGATACCGCACGGCCAGCCGGCCAAGCAGGTGCGGGATGTGGCCGGGCGGGAGGCCGGCCGGGCAGGCCGCGCCATAACAGCATCCGGCCATGAAGCAGCCGACGCGTCCGAAAGCATGGGCCAGCACAAGGCTTGGGGTCACGATATCGGCCACCTCGATCAGCGCCACGCGCCGCCGGCGGCAAAACCAGACCGCCGCGGCGAGCGCCGTCAGGAAACCTCCCCAGAACACGAATCCCTGGCGCGAAAAAATCATCGCCCACGGGTCGGCGGTGAAATCGCGCCAATCGACAAGGATGGCGACCAAGCGCGCCCCGATGAATCCCGACAAAAGGAGGACGAACGTCAGATCAAACACGAAATCGGGATGGAGGCCGCGGGCGCGGGCGCGTCGGCCGGCCGCCCAAAGCGCCGCTGCAAGGCCGAGGACGATCGCCATGCCATAGGTGCCGACGGGAAAGTTGCCGATCGTGATTAAAATCGGGTGCATCCAGGCCCCTCTCAATACTTATCTCGTGCTCGCTATCGTTATCGTAATCGCAATCGAATAACCATATAATTTATCGACCAGTCGAATCAGGCGAAAACTCAAAGCGCCTTACCGATCCGGGCCTGCGTTGTCCCGCCCGTCACCGGATCGCGTCGACTCGTTCCCGCCGGCCGCGTTTTCCCTCTTTTCGCGGTCCGCCGATCTGGCTTCGGCGCGCAGAGCGGCTTTGAGTGCGTTCTCGAATCGCTCGTCCAGAACCATGTCGTATTGCATGGCGCGCCGGATGGTGGCGTGCAGTTCCGGCAGGCCATGGAGGGCGCCCACGGCGGGATCGCCGCAGAGAATCCGCACGCGCCACGATCCGGCCGCGAGAGGGAGGAATTGCTCGCCCCGGGGGCCGAGGGGCAGGCGCAACGCGGTCGTGGCGGCAACGCGATCCAGTCCCGTTCCGGCACCGGTCGCAGCCCCGGCCTGGGCGGGGCGCGTGGTGGCGGCGTCATCGCCGGCCGGCGCGAATTCGAGCACGGCCCTCAGCCGGTCCATGCCGTTGACGATGCGGACCACGCCGGCGCCGGGCGGAACGGTCAGGTCCGCCGAAGGCGCGGCCGGCTGCCAGGGGATCAATTCGGCCGCCTGTCGCCGCGCCAGGCGCTCGCGCTGGCGGGACTGCAATTCCTCGCGCATGCGGGCGATTTCCTCCGGAGGCGGCAGAGGGCGCTGGGCGGAAGCCGGGCGCGGCCGCGACGCCGCCAGGCCCGCCAGCAGCGTGGCGCAAATGACGAGGAGAACGTGTATCCGTCGCGCGGTGGCCAATGTTTCGGTTCCTCGCCGAGGCGGGTCGGGTTCGGGAGCGACCTCGGAAGGCCGGTCGCTCCTACATTTACCACGCGGGGCGCCGCAAAGTCCAACCGGACCCGCCGGGGCATGTGGATGGAGCTTCGGCCACTTGTGCGCGACGGATTACGGTCACGGCGAACGTAAATCATGCTTGACAGATTGTAATATATATCATACTTTATGTCGTATGAATCGTACTTGTCTGGCTTTGCTATCGTTAAACGTACTCTTCGAGAGGTTTTTCGCGTAATGAACACACAAGAAAAACGCGCCTGGTTTGTCCTGGCGGTTTTCGGCGCGACGATGGCCGTTTATGCCTTGGCCGTGGCGATGATCGGCTTCCGCCAGGAGGCATTCGCCGTCTTCAGCGTTTTCGCCCTCACCGCCGGGGAAGGAGTTATCGGCCGGCGGGAAAAGAAGGCCGGCCGCGTGATCCTCGACGAGCGCGACCAGGAGATCAACCGCCTCGCCACCGTGGCCGGTTACAGCATCTTCTGGGTCGTTTTCGTTCTCGCCGCCATGGCGCCCTTTTTCATCAAAGGGCCCAACGCTACAATCACCCTGCCCACTACCATGCTGGGCATGGTGGTCATCGTCGCGATGATGATCGTCATGACGGCGCGGGCGCTGGTGGTGGCCATCCTCTACTGGAGGGACGCGCGTGGGACCCAGGCCTGAACTCGCCAACCGGATCCGCCGGTTGCGTTTCGACCACGGCGAGATGACCCAACAGGAACTGGCCGACCGGGTGGGGGTGACGCGCCAGACGATCCTCGCCCTCGAGGCGGGGCGTTATAATCCCTCGCTGGCGCTGGCCATGCGCATCGCACGGGTCTTCGGATGCGCCGTCGAAGAGGTCTTCACGCTCGCCGAAGAGAGCGAAAACAATGGCGCACCCTGAACGCGTGGCGGATTACGGGCCGGTCTTTCACGATCGTTATCGTAATCGATCGTTTCTTCGGGCAGGCACAGCGCATCAAGCACGATTGCGATAACGATTTCAATAACGAAATGATCCGGGAAGGTTGGGCGGAAGGAATATATTGATGACCACCAACGCAATCGAACTAGACGCGGTCACCAAAAGTTTCGGCCGGGTGCGGGCGGTGGATGGTCTCTCGGCCGTCGTGCCCGCCGGGAGCATCCACGGCTTCCTGGGGCCCAACGGCGCGGGCAAGACCACCACGCTGCGCCTGATCATGAATATTTTCTGCCCCGACGCCGGGCGGATCGCCGTCCTGGGCCGCCCGATGGGCGAAGCCGCCAAGCGCCGCATCGGCTACCTGCCCGAGGAGCGCGGTCTTTACCGCAAGATGACGGTGCGCGGGACGCTGGCCTTTCTGGGCGGCCTGCAAGGGATGCGCGGGGCCGGACTGGCGCGCGAGATCGCCCGCTGGCTCGGCGAAGTGGGCCTCGACGGCTGGGCCGATCGCCGCGTCGAGGAGCTTTCCAAGGGCATGCAGCAGAAACTCCAGTTCGTGGCCGCCATCCTCCACGATCCCGAATTGCTGATCCTCGACGAACCCTTCTCCGGCCTGGATCCGCTGAACCTGGACCTGCTCAAGGGCATCATGCTGGCGATGCGCGAGCGCGGCAAGACGGTCCTCTTTTCGACGCACATGATGGAACAGGCCGAGCGCCTGTGCGATTCGATCCTGCTGGTCGACCACGGCCGCGCCGTGCTCGACGGCCCACTCGACCGGATTCTGGCGAGCCACCGGAGCAACGTCGTGTCGGCGCGCCTCGAGGGCGACACGGCTTTCGTCGACGGACTGGCGATGGTCAGGGGCGTCCGCACAGTGGAACGGCGACTGGAGATCACCCTGGCCGACGGGGCCGACAGCCAGGAACTGCTTGCGGCGCTGGTGGGCCGGGTCGCCGTGCGGGCCTTTGAGGAAAAAGCGCCGACGCTGCATGAAATTTTCGTCCAACAGGTGGGCACTGCTCATGAATAACCCGATCCAGAAAATCCTCAAAATCGCCCGGCGCGAATACATGGAAGCGCTCAAGACGCGCACGTTTCTCATCGGCGTAATCGTCACGCCGTTGCTCATCATCGGTCTGGCCGTCATCAGCGGCAAGATGGCCCGCGACGTGGGCAGCGGACCGCAGCCGCCCCGCAGCGTGGGGGTGGTCGACCGCTCGGGCCGGCTTGCCGGCGACGTCGAGGCGGCCTTCGCGCGCTACAACAAGGCCCGGCCCCAGCGGCCCCTGCGGCTGGTTGCCGTGGGCGACGCGGCCACGGCGCCCGAGCAGCGCGTCGAGCGGCTCAAGGCCGACGTCAAAGCCGGCCGCATCGAGGCCGGGCTGGTCGTCGCCCCCGTCGCCGCCGAAGAGCCGCCCGCGGGGGAGGCTGGCCCGGCGGCCGGCCCGGCGCCCCGTCTGCCGGTCGAGCCGTCGCGCTACTACGCGAACACCAAAAGCGTTAATGATCTCGAATTATACGAGACCGTGCGCCGCCTGCTCAACGAGGCGGTGATCAACCGGCGTTATGCGGCGCATGACCTTTCGCCCGAGCTGATCGCCCGGATCACCCGGCCCGTGCCGCTCGAACAGGTCGAGATCAGCCAGAAACAGCCGGGGCGGGGCCAGGCCTCGATGGCAAGGATCATGGTGCCGTTTTTTTTCATGTTTCTCATGTTCATGGGCATCACGACCACCAGCCAGGGGCTGCTTACCAGCGTGGTCGAAGAAAAAAGCTCGCGCGTCATCGAAGTGCTTCTGGCCGTGGTCAGCCCTTTCGAGCTGATGGCCGGCAAAGTCCTGGGACTGGCGGGGGTGGGCCTGAGCCTGATCGCCATCTGGGGGGTTACCGGGCTTGGTTCGGCCCGGTTTCTGGGCATGGGAAGTCTTCTGACGGGCGCCATGCCGGCCTGGTTCATCATCTATTACGTTCTGGGCTTCATGCTGATCGCGTCGCTCTTCGCGGCCATCGGTTCGGCCTGCAACACGCTCAAGGAGGCCCAGAACCTGCTGGGACCGGTCACGGTCCTGATCGTCCTGCCGATGGTCCTTTGGATGCCGATATCGCAGAATCCGATGGGGACGCTGGCCACCGTCTTTGCGTTCTTCCCGCCAACCACGGCGATGATCATGATCCTGCGCCTGAGCGTGAATCCCGGCCTGCCGGTCGCCCAAATCGCCGGCTCGATCCTGGCGCTGGCGGTTGCTTCGGTCGCGACGATGTGGGCGGCGGGTAAGATCTTTTCCCTCGGCATCCTGATGTACGGCAAGCCGCCCACCCCGCGCGAACTGCTGCGCTGGGTGCGCTACCGGTGAGGGAACGGCGGGGCGTTCCACGAATTCGCAAGACGGTAATCGGAACCATTCCGCCGTTATTGGAGGACTTTGATTCCTGGCGGTATTTGACGCACCCGGACGCGAGCCCGCGTTTCTGGTTATATTGACCAACACGCAATGAAGTTGGCGGAGGCACGACGGAGGTCGCACGCGCCGGTCGCGCCCTTCACATCCAATGGCATCTTTCCTATTCACCGATCCGTGAATTGCCCGACCGGAACGCCGAGCCGCCGCCGCGGGGCGCATCTCTGAATTCTCTCTCAGATCAGATCCTCTGTTCTCAAAATCGGGCCGACATTCCGAGCGTTGGACCCAGTCCCGAAGGGACGGTTGCCTTCAGCCCGCCATGGCAATGGCGGGATGGATGGCCGCCTCCCCCCAAAAGTCCCGTCAGGGACGGATGATGGGAGCGAAATCACCTCATCATTCGTCCCTTGATGGGACTCCGGATCGATCATCGATCGGTTTCCCGCCACTGACGTGGCGGGCTGAAGGCTTCCGTCCCTGGCGGGACTCCCACATCCCCGCCCCATTGACCGGGGAATTCAGGGATGCACTCCCGCCGTACCGCCGCCGCCGTGTCCACGTCACGAATTTAACTTGACGGTTTGTTGGTTCGGCTTTAAATCTATATGTAAGAGGTTCATCCTGGTTTCTCAGCATGGGAAGCGATTTGCGTGTGCGGGTGGCCGAAACGGCGGTCGGCGGCGGCATTCGCATGGAGCCCGATTGAAGTCAGCATTTGATATGTCGGCTTCAAGCCAAACACGCGACAGGCAGTGAAGCGCGGATCGGGATGATCCAGCGATCCCCTTGGATTATGCCAAAGTTTGCCTTTCGGGTCTGCAACCACTCTTCGGCAAATCACGGCGGTGCCATCCATGAAACGAATACTTGCATTACGAGCGGCAAGCCTGGTTCGGATTGTTGGCGTTATGGCTGTGGTCACCTTGTTTGGCCTTGGTCCCACGCCAAGCTTTGCGGGTGATGAGCCAACGACAGAAAGCCAACCGGTCCTCACGTGGGGGAGAGTCTACGATTCCTACCGCAGGTTTGATCAGTTGCAGAACATAGGAGAAGGGGAAGTGGTCGCTCTGGCAGCTACTGATTCTGCAGACATCCATCTCATTAAGTTTTCTGCATCCGGCGACATCGTATGGAATCGCATGTTCGGCAGTGACTATGGCGATTACGCGAATTCCCTGACACGCACGGTAGACGGGGGCTTCTTGATCTGTGGATACACAGAGTCCATTAAGGAAAATGGTACAATACGTGATATATTACTCATCAAGACTGATGCCGAGGGAAACCTTAAATGGCGAATGTCGTACGGCGGATCTAACCATGAATATGGTTGGTTTGCCTGGGAACGGGAAGACGGAGGCTATACGATCTTTGGTGGAATTCTACTATTCCACGAGTCCAACGATCTTTATGTTGCCGTAACCGACGTATCGGGTACAGTTATGACAGAGAAGCGCTTTTCTGGAAGTATCCCGTTGAAAGATGTGCTTGAACAAGAGCGATACAAGTATGCTAATGGCAAGCCGACACGAGATGGCGGATGCATTATCCATACGAAAACCGGCCTGATCAAATTGTCTTCCCTGGGAGACGTCGAATGGCAGGAAGACTTCAGTTCACTGGGCGACTATCC
>JAMCWS010000189.1 GCA_023480605.1 bacterium | reverse complement strand
TCGAGCAGTGGGGCCAGCATCGTGTGGGTCTGGATTTCGCCGATCATCTGGCCCGGCTCCCAACCGTTGGGGTGAAGGAGATACTCTTCCAGTTGCCCGGTGTGGCCCGGCCAGAAGACGCGCCGGATCTCGTCGAAGTCGTGGTCCTCCGAGGCGATCCAGAAGACCGGCGTGAAGGTCAGGCCGGGGTGGCGCTCGGTCAGGCGGCGGGCCAGGCCGATCGCGCCGATGGTTTTGTAGAGCGTCAGCAACGGCCCGGCCAGGGGCGCGGGTTGTTGGCCGGTGACGACGACGCGCGTGCCGGGGCGGCCCAGGGTCTCGACGGCGGCCTCAAGGCCGGCGTCGGCGCCCCAACGCGCGTGAGCGGAGCGCAACTCGTCCAGTTCGCCAGGGGCGAGCGGCTCGGGCAGGCGGGCGCCGCGCGCTTCGACGCAGGCCTCGATCTGGGCGGGATGATAGCGCAGCCAGTCGTGCGGGAGCGCGGCGGCGGGGGCGTTGGCGGGAGCCTTCAGCATCGACCAGACGGTGGTTCTTGGGGCGGGTTCGGGCATGGCTGACGAGCTCCTTGGCGGCGTCGGTCCGGGTTCATATCGCGACGTAGTCCCTTTTACTGATATAGATCGTTGCGCCGGGTTGCTCAATCTCCAAATGCACGGCGGCGGACGGCCCGGAGCGTGGCCCGATCCGCAGGCTCGGCGAAAACCGGGGACGGTTCTTTGGCGCCGCGTCAATATTTTGAAAATCTCGTCAACTTTTCATCGATTTTCAATTGCATGTGCGACAATATTTTGGCACCCTAACGTGAATTTACAGTTCATATATGTTGGTTCCTTATTGGTTTATGCAGATATAACGCTGAATCGCTCTGGTGACACGATGGCCACGATAAACAAAACGACCGGCAGAATCCTGGTGGTCGACGACGAATGGAATATCCGCGACATCCTCTCCAACATCCTCATCGCCGAGGGATACGAGGTCGACGCGGCCGAGGACGGAGACCAGGGCATCGCACTGCTCGACGAAAAGCGCTATGACCTGGTCATCACCGACCTGAAGATGCCGCGCGTCGACGGCCTGGAGGTGCTCCGCCATCTGAGCACGCTCAACGCCGACACGCTGGGGATCGTCGCCACCGGCTACGGCTCGATCGAGTCGGCCGTCGAGGCATTACGTCTGGGCGCCTACGACTACATCACGAAGCCGTTCCACCTCGACGAAATCAAAATCATGGTGCACAAGGCGCGCGAATACCAGTCGCTCCAGCACGAAAACCAGCACCTGCGGCGCGAACTCCGGCGCGCCACCAAACTTGACAGCATCGTCGGCGCCAGCCCCGGCGTCGGGGCGCTCAAGCGCATGATCCAGACGGTCGCCGACAGCGACTCGACAATCCTCATCCTGGGTGAAAGCGGCACGGGCAAGGAACTCGTGGCCCGCGCCATTCATTACAACTCTTCGCGGGCCAACAAGCCGCTGATCCCGGTCAATTGCGGCGCCATACCCGAAGATTTGCTCGAAAGCGAATTATTCGGCCACGTGCGGGGCGCCTTCACCGGGGCGACGATGAACCGCATCGGCCGGTTCCAGATGGCCGACGGCGGGACGATCTTTTTGGATGAAATCGGCGACATGAGCCCCAAGCTCCAGGTCAAGCTCCTGCGCGTCCTCCAGGAGCAGACCTTCGAGATGGTCGGTTCGACCGAGACGGTGCGCGTCAATGTGCGGATCATCACCGCCACCAACCGCGACCTAGAGAAGGACGTCGCCGAGGGCCGCTTCCGCGAGGACCTTTTCTACCGGCTCAATGTCATCCCCATCACGATTCCGCCGCTGCGGTCGCGTCGCGACGACATTCCGATCCTGGTGGCTCATTTCGTCGATCAGTTCAATCGCCTCAAGGGGCGGCGCATCACGCGCTTTACGGACGCCGCATTGCGCGTCCTGCAAAGTTACGACTGGCCGGGCAACGTGCGCGAACTGGAAAACCTGGTCGAGCGGATGGCGATCCTGAACACGGAGGGGGAAATCGATGTCGCCCAACTACCCGAGAAGTTTTCCGGACTGGCGCCGGCCCCCATGCCGGTGACGGTCTCGCCCGATTCGCTCGATATTCCCGATGAGGGCATCGATTTCAACGCACTGGTCGACGAGTTCGAGACGCAGCTCATCAACAAGGCGCTCGAAAAAGCCGGCGGCATTAAAAACAAGGCCGCGGCGCTGCTCAACATCAAGCGCACGACGCTGGTCGAAAAGCTGAAGAAGAAGGGGATCATCGAGTAATCCACGGGCCGGAGCGGACGAGGGGCCGAATATATTTGTCCGTCGCGCCGATTCGTGAATAACTCGTCGCCATGGTGGCGTCCATGCCGCGCGCACCATCAATCCATCCAAACGCAAAGGAACCGCCCATGAGCCAGACCGAACAGAACCTGAAAGCCTCATTCGCCGGCGAATCGCAGGCCAATCGCAAATACCTGGCCTTCGCCGACAAGGCCCAGCGCGAAGGCTATCCAGCCGTGGCCAAGCTCTTCCGGACGATCGCCGAAGCCGAGACCATCCACGCCATGAGCGAACTCAGGGCGCTCGGTCATGTCAAGACGACCGCCGAAAACCTGCAAGCCGCCATCGAAGGCGAAACTTACGAGTATACGGAGATGTATCCGGCCTTTCTGACGGCGGCCAGGACCGAGGGCCACGGCGCCGCGCAACGCGCATTCGAATACGCCTTGGAGGCCGAAAAGGTTCACGCCGCGATCTACAAGGAGATGCTCGCCGGCCTCGACGCGAAAGAGGACGCGGAGTTTTATCTTTGCCCGACGTGCGGCTACATTCACAAGAACGCCGCGCCGGAAACCTGTCCGATCTGCGGCGCCAAGGGCGTCGCCTTCAAAAAGGTTGCCTGAATCCCCGCTGGCGCGGTTCAGTCCGTCCATCCCCCCCTTGGGCGGGGGATGGCCTTTTTTTTATGTGGCGCTCCGGCCAGCCGCGGTTACGATTATCCTTGATTGGCCGCCCCGACCGCTATATCTTCATATCCGGATATAGCGATTATGGAAGTCATGATCCTGAGCAATATCTTCAAGACACTGGGCGACCCGGCGCGCCTTCGCCTGCTGCAATTGCTGGCGACCGCCGAACTGACCGTGGGCGAACTGGTACGCGTGCTCGAACTGCCGCAATCGACCGTCAGCCGCCATCTCAAGACGCTCAAGGAGGGCGCGCTGGTGGCCGACCGGCCCGTTGGCGCGGCCACCTATTACCGGGCGGTATTGGATTCCGCCGCGGGCAACGGCGGAGCGACGGTGCGCGAGGCCGTCGGGCGGTTGGTGGCCGAGGAAGGTCTCGCGCCGGCCGACCGCGCCCGGTTGGATCGCGTGCTGGCGCTGCGCGAAAAGGATGCCGGCGCCTTTTTCGACAAGATCGGTCTGCGCTGGGACGCCCTGCGCGAGGACTGCTTCGGCCCGGCTTTCCACCTCGAGGCCTTCCTTCATCTCCTTCCGCGCGAGTGGACCGTGGCCGACCTGGGCACGGGCACGGGTTACCTGCTGCCACCTTTGGCGCGTCACTTCAGGCGGGTGATCGGAGTCGACATGAGCGGGCCGATGCTGGACCTGGCGCGCCAGCGGCTGAGGGGCGAAGGCCTGCGGAACGTCGAACTGCGCCAGGGGATGCTGGAGCAGTTGCCGCTGGCGGCGGGCGAAACCGACCTGGCCGTGGCGATCCTGATGCTTCACCACCTGGCCGACATCGGCGCGGCCCTGCGCGATGTTCACCGCATTCTCAAGTCCGGCGGCCGGCTGCTGATCGTCGAGATCCACCCTTACGACAACGAACGCTTCCGCCTGGCCATGGCCGACCGCCGCGGCGGGATCGAAGCGGCGGTGTTGAAAACGTTGTTACAACAGGCCGGTTTCGTTATCGTCGAATCTTGGGAGTATCCGAATCAGGACCGCCCGGAACATGAATTGGCGCCGCTGCCGGGGATCTATGGATGTATCGGAGATCTCATGGTGAATAATGATCAACATAGTTACGCAAAGATCGCAATGATGCCGCAAAGAACCGCAAAGAAATTCAGCAGAAGCTTACATGGGAAGGTAGATGATGGATAGCTATCGACATGACGAGTTCGCCAATGCGCTATCGCATAAAATTATCGGCGCCGCCATTGAAGTTCATAAGGAGCTTGGCCCAGGATTATTGGAATCTGCCTATCAGGCATGCCTGGCACGTGAACTGCAACTGCGTGATATTATCTTCCGTGAACAGGCGCCTTTGCCTGTTGTTTACAAGGATCTGAAGCTTGATTGCGGCTATCGAATGGATTTCGTTGTCGGTGATTCCGTCATCCTGGAAATTAAATCCATTGATGCGGTAACCGATGTAAACGAAGCCCAATGCCTGACATACCTACGCTTCAGCGGCAAACATCTATGCCTTTTACTCAATTTCAATACGTTATTAATGAAGGATGGCATCCATCGTTACGTAAGGGACTTCAATGATTAGAAATTCTTTGCGGTCCTTTGCGGCTTCTTTGCGGCTCTTTGCGTAACGATAGTACTGTGGTAACTGAGAAATAGCAGGAATAAGAAGGCAGAATTGAGTCGGAGTGAATGGAAAACATCGCGGCGCAGTAAATGGATTGGAATAAATGCATACGAATGTGGCTTCAAAGAAGGTTTTATTAGCAAGACACCGATGCGGTGGTGTTCATGACAGTAATGCTCACACATTTATTTCCCGGTTTGATTTAGCCGCACAATCATTGTTCAGAGGATTTCAATGATCATGGAATTGCCCGACCTTAATTACACGTTTACTCAAAAGCCTCTGGTTGTCGGTGGCATGGCTATGGAGTACCACGGCTTGCGCAAATCAGGTCGGGATGTCGATCTCGTAGCTCCTGCGGAAGATATTGCGGCTCTCACTCAGCTATATCCCGAGCGCGTAAAAAACTTGTGGGGCGATTTGGGGGTCTGCCCGGGTGACTACGAGATCTGGAAGACTATCTGTCTGCTTGACTACAAAACGCTTCGTCAGGGAGCTATCGAACTCGACCACGTCCTAGTGATCTCGCTTGAAAAGCTGCTGCTCATGAAGGCACTGGCTATGGCCAATGAGAAATACCTGAATGATACGAAACTAGTTGTGAAGCGGATATTGGAAGTACAATATCAATCTTACGACAAAGTCAGTGCCGAGAACGAAGAAATCCTGAGAAGGGTGCCGAACATAGTGTTCATCGAGAAACGAGGCCCAGGCACATGAGTGAGCCACTATTTCTGCTGTCAGGGCCTCGAACTCCGCCAACGATAATTCCGGAAGATGGTAAAAAAAGGAATGATCCAAATTAGAAAAAGCGTTAAAAATAGTTTGAAACGATATAATAAAGATACCATGAAGGCCGTGGAGCTCAAGGCGTGAATACGTGATCATAGTCACAAACGCCGCTTGAAAGGAGCACCACGGCCATGAAGAACACGGTAGCAAAAACCAATAGCGCGGGCAAGACGATCAGTTTCCTGCGCGATGAACGAGTCGATGTGGGAGTGGACGTGCACAAAAGCAGTTACCGCGTCACGATGTGGAGCGAGGCCCGCCAGGACTACGCCGCGCACTGGACGCAGCCGGCCGATCCCGCCGCGCTGATGAGGCGCCTCACGCCTTGCAACGGCCATATCCGTCGCGTGGTTTACGAAGCCGGACCGACCGGTTACGGTTTGGCGCGGGCCCTGCGCCAAGCCGATTTTGAGACCCAAGTCATCGCCCCTTCGCGCACGCCCAAAAGCACGGGCCAGGAAGCCAAAAGCGACCGGCTGGACAGCCGCCGCCTGGCGATGTGGTCGGCCAAGGGGCTGCTTCACCCGGTGCGCATCCCGAGCGAGGAAGAAGAGGCCGATCGCCAGCTCTTCCGCCTGCGCCAGCAGATCGTGGCCAAGCGACGGCGGGTCAAACAGCAGATCAAGAGTTTTCTGCTCCAGCAAGGTTTGACTCAGCCCGCAGGTCTGTCGTGTTGGTCACACCGGGCTGTTGCGGCGTTGCGCCAGATCCAGCTCGCTGCCCAGTTGCGCCTGACGCTGGATATGTTCCTCGATGATCTGGCCCATTATGATGCGCAGTTCAAAAAGGCCGACGAGGCGCTCAAGACGCTGGCCGATCAGCGCCGTCACCGGCGGACGGCCCGCGCGATGCAAACCGTGCCGGGCGTGGGGCCGGTGACGGCCATGGCCGTGCGCACCGAACTGATCGCCCCGCAGCGTTTCACCCGGAGCCGGCAGGTGGCGGCGATGGCCGGGCTGGCGCCGCTGGTCTCGCGCACGGGCAAAACGGTGCGCGAAGGACCGCTCATGAAATCGGGCAATGCCCGGCTGCGCGCCATGCTGATCGAAGCGGCCTGGCGTTGGGTGGCCAATGACGCCTGGGCCCGCGAGCGCTTTGGCCGGCTCGTTCACAACACGGGTGAGCCGAAGAAGGCGATCGCGGCGATGGCCCGCCGGCTGATCATTATCTTGTGGCGCATCAGCGTGACGGGCCAGACTTATCGACCGCGACCGGTCAGCGCGGCGAGACGAAAAAAGAGCCAGCCTGCTCTGCCGAACAAGCCCAAGACGAAAAGGGCGCCATCGACTCAGCGACAGCGCCCCTTGTCCGTACAGAGACCGGGGTAGCAGGCCGGCTCCCCGGCAAAGAGAAGTTTAACAGCCCTGGCGCCATCCGTGCCAGCGCACAAATTCACGAACCATGAGTTCACACGTTGATCGGGAATAACGGTCCTCGATGATCAAGCCGCAATAAGATCGCGCAGTTTGGGTTGACGCGAATACTCCTGGTGGGCTCGGACCCACGTTGAAAGATTGCGCAACCCAATATTGATTGCTGCGTCGTATACGAATCTGGTGCTTCGAGCACGTATAGCAGGCTGATCCAGTGGCGGTTGATGATCGAGACAAAAAAAACCGATTGACGCACGGCCTCATAGCAGGAGTATGAAATGCCTATCCGGACCGCGAATGACTATAAGGTCAAAGACATGAGCCTGGCCCAGTGGGGACGGGAAGAGATTCGGATGGCCGAGCACGAAATGCCCGGCCTGATAGCCGTGCGGCGCGAGTATGGGCCCGCCAGGCCGCTGGCCGGCGCGCGCGTCACCGGCTCGCTGCACATGACCATCCAGACGGCCGTCCTGATCGAGACGCTGGTCCACCTGGGCGCCTCGGTGCGCTGGGCGAGCTGCAATATCTACTCGACCCAGGACCACGCCGCGGCCGCCATCGCCCAGGCCGGCGTGCCCGTCTTCGCCTTCAAGGGCGAAACGCTCGAGGAATACTGGCAATACACCAAGCTGGCCCTGGCGCACGAGGGCGGCCCGACCCTGATCGTCGACGACGGCGGCGACGCGACGCTCCTCATCCACCGCGGCGCGGCGCGCGAGCTCGAATTCGAGCAAACCGGCCGAAAGCCCGCCGTCTGCGCCGATAATGAAGAAATTCGGATTATTGACACGCTCCTCAACGCCACCCTCGACGAAAACCCCGCCCACTGGCGCACGATGGCCAAGGCGATCGTCGGCGTCAGCGAAGAGACCACCACCGGCGTCCACCGCCTCTACCAGATGGAGAAGGAGGGCAAGCTCCTCTTCCCGGCCTTCAACGTCAACGACTCGGTCACCAAGAGCAAATTCGACAACCTTTACGGCTGCCGCGAGTCGCTCGTTGACGGCATCAAGCGCGCCACCGACGTGATGATCGCCGGCAAGAAGTGCGTCGTGCTGGGCTACGGCGACGTCGGCAAGGGCTGCGTGCAGGCCTTCAAGGGCCTGGGCGCCACCATCTTCGTCACCGAGATCGATCCGATCAACGCCCTGCAGGCCGCGATGGAGGGCTACCAGGTCGTCACCATGGACGAGGCGTGCAAGTGGGGGGACATCTTCGTCACCACCACCGGCAACGTCGACGTCATCACGCGCGCCCACCTGGACCAGATGAAACACGAAGCGATCGTCTGCAACATCGGCCACTTCGATTCGGAGATCCAGGTCGGCTCGCTCTATAACGACCCCGCGCTCAAGATCCACGAGATCAAGCCGCAGGTCGATCAGATCGAGTGGCCCTGCGGCAAGCGCCTGACCGTGTTGGCCAAGGGACGGCTGGTGAACCTCGGCTGCGCCACCGGCCACCCCAGCTTCGTTATGAGCGCCAGCTTCACCAACCAGTGCCTGGCGCAGATGGAACTATGGAAAGAGCGCGACAGCGGTAAATATGGACGGAAAGTCTACGTCTTGCCCAAAATTCTCGACGAGAAGGTGGCCCGCCTCCACCTGGACCAACTCGGCGCCAAGCTCACGCGCCTCAGCCAAAAGCAGGCGGACTACATCGGCGTGCCGGTGGAGGGACCCTACAAACCCGAGTATTATCGTTACTGACCGGACCGCGGCCGCCCGCTGCGCTGCGCTGCCGACCCCCACAAAAGATTATCCCCCGGACGCGACCGGCGCCTCCGGGGGTTTTGACATGCCGGCACGCACGTGCACCCGCCGTCCTTTCGTGCGGCGCCGCTCCTTAAGAAACTTGCGCGTGGGGGCGCGGTGCGCAAGTATGGCGGACGAAACGATGTTCTTAGAGTTGCCCGGTCCAGAGGATCCCATGTCCGCCAACGCCCCCTCGCCCGCCCCGTCCGCGCCTACCGCGCGTGTTCACTATCGCCCCGCCGACGGCTGGTTCGGCGATGCCATGCCGTTTTACTGGAATGGCGTCTATCACATCTTCTACCTGAAACTGCCGGCCGCCGGCGGCGGACTCACCTGGTCACACATCGCCTCCAGCGACCTGGTCCATTGGGAGGAACTGCCCGACGCCATCCGGCCGGGCAAGCCCGGCAGCATCGACGGCGGACTGCTCACGGGATCGATCATCGAACGCGAAGGGATCTTCCATGCCTTTTACGGCGGCGCGGGTCCGCGCGGGCAGGTCATCTGCCGCGCCACCAGCCGCGACCTGATGACCTGGGCGAAGGACCCGGCCAATCCGGTGGTCGTGCTTGACCTCACCCTCTACGAATCGCCCCACTGGCGCGACGCGCACGTCTTCTGGAATCCCGAGGCCCGGGCCTACTGGCCACCCCAGCTTCGTTATGAGCGCCAGCTTCACCAACCAGTGCCTGGCGCAGATGGAACTATGGAAAGAGCGCGACAGCGGTAAATATGGACGGAAA
>JAMCWS010000322.1 GCA_023480605.1 bacterium | reverse complement strand
AGGTTCTCTTTCGTTTACGTGATCGTGATCGTAATCGATTGTTTTTCGTGACCGTTATCGTGATCGTTTGCGCGCGCGTTCGTGATCGTCCACGGATACGGGAATGACGGCGAACGCGAGCACGATGATGAGATGGTCGGGGGCGGATTGGCGAAGGCTTGAGACGCGATCGGTTGGTATTCGCAATCGATTACGATAACGATAATGATAACCAAATAAGATCCTGAGCCCTACTGTGCGCGTGCCTCGATCGCGAATTCGATCCTTTGCCCCAGACCCCGCCGGCAGGCCTCATTATATACGTATCGCGCCACGGCCAAATCCTGGATGGCCAGGCCGGTCGAGTCGAAAACGGTGATCTGGCGCTCGTCGGTTCGGCCGGGTGCGGCGGCGCAGATGACATCGGGCAGAGTCGGCAACGGACCCGTGATCAACCCACGGGCGACGGCGACGTTGATCTCACCCGAATGCGAAGCCTGGTCCCAATCGTCGACGATAATCCGGGCGTCGCGCAGGACGTCCAGGTCCAGTTCCTGCTTGCCGGGGGCATCGGCCCCCATGGCGTTAATGTGGCACCCCTCGCGCAGCCAGGCCCGGCGGACGATCGGGGTTCGCGAGGGGGTGATCGTGGTCACCACGTCGGCCCCGCAGGCTTCTTCCAGGCCGGCGGCGCGGCAGCCCAGGTGGGCGAAGCGCCGCGCGAGCCCCTCGGCGGCCTCGCGGCGCGCGTCGGCCAGCCAGACCCGCTCGGGCCGGATGACGCACGCCAGCGCCAGCAGGTGCGTGGCCCCTTGACCTCCGCAGCCGACAAGGCCCAGCGTCCGCGCGTCGCGGCGCGCCAGGTGGCGCGTGGCGACGGCCGCCGCCGCCCCCGTCCGGTAGCGCGTGATAAGCGTGCCGTCGAGCAGGGCCAGCGGCGCGCCCGTGGCGGGGTCGCTCAGGAGTATAAGGCCCATCACCGTCGGCAGGCCGCCGCGGGCGGGGTTGCCGGGGTGGACGTTGACCCATTTGACGCCGGCGGCGGCCCCGTTTGCCGCCGGCGGCGTCTGGAAATCGTCGCGCCCGGCCGCGGACGGCAGCGCGTCGCCGGCAAGGTAGGCCGGCATGGCGCGGAAATCCCCTTCGGGCACGGTCAGGTAAACCTTGGGCGGCATCCAGGCTCTCTTTTCGCCGTAGGCGCGGTATGCGGCTTCGACGGCCTCGATGACGCGGGGCATTTCGAGCAGATCGGCAATCGCGCGGGCATCCAGCACCAGCAGTTGCATGATCGATGACCAACCTTTCCGCAAATCGCGGGGATGACGTTACGTTCCCGATCCCGTCTCTATTTTACATGGCTGATAGCATCCAGTTCATCTGCCAAAGTGGATTATATAACGTTGAATTCATCCCGGTCCACGGACCGGTTATGCGCCACGAGAGCCGTGGTTTGGTATATTGATCGTTGATATTATTTGGGTTTCATTGTATTATCTATCGGGATGGAGGTGGAGGCACGAAAATCGCTAAATACGCGACCTCGCAGGATTGCCTCCCGGCGGCCGCAAGCGCCGGCCCGGAGGCCGCAAGCGCCGGCCCGGAGGCCGCAAGCGCCGGAAGGAATCGCCGCCCCGATTGTTTTCACCGGTGATTTACACCCTTCGCACGGCGCACGGCCGGCGAGTGTGTGGGGCCAGGCCGGCCCGCCGTGATAAAGGAGTTTTTCAACCATGAAGCTTCCCATCTATATGGACAGCCACGCCACCACCCCCTGCGACCCACGAGTGGTCGAAGCCATGCTGCCCACCTTTACCCAGCATTTCGGCAACGCCGCCAGCCGCAACCACAGCTATGGCTGGGAGGCCGAGGCGCTCGTTGAAAAGGGGCGCGAGCAGATTGCCGCCTTGGTCAATTGCAGTCCCAAGGAGATCGTCTTCACCTCCGGGGCCACCGAGTCGGACAACCTGGCCATCAAGGGCATCGCCCATATGTTCGCCGACAAGGGGCGCCACATCATCACCAGCGTCATCGAGCACAAGGCCGTGCTCGACAGTTGCAAACGGCTCGAAAAAGAAGGTTTCCGGGTCACCTGGCTGCCGGTGGGGAAAGATGGGCTGGTCAAGACGTCCGACGTCGAAAACGCCATTGAAGACGACACGATCCTCGTGACGATCATGCTGGCCAACAACGAAATCGGCACGCTCAATCCCGTCGGCGAAATCGGCCACCTGTGCAAGGCCAAAGGAATTTTCTTCCACTGCGACGCCGTCCAGGGATTGGCTTATGAGCCGGTCGACGTTCAGGAAATGGGCATCGACCTGCTGTCGATCTCGGCGCACAAGATGTATGGCCCCAAGGGCATCGGGGCGCTCTACGTGCGGCGGCGCAATCCGCGCGTGCGCTTGGATCCCATCATCGACGGCGGCGGCCACGAGCGCGGCATGCGCTCGGGCACTCTCAACGTGCCGGGAATCGTCGGGTTGGGCAAAGCGGCCGAGATCGTCCTGGCCGAGCGCGAAAGCGACGCCGCGCGCCTGCGCGCCCTGCGCGATCACCTGCGTCAGCGCCTGACGACCGAACTGACCGACGTGACGGTCAACGGCTCGCTCGAGCATCGCCTGCCCAACAACCTGAACGTTTCTTTTGCCTACGTCGAGGGGGAGTCGATGCTGATGGGCATCAAGGACGTCGCCGTCAGCTCGGGCTCGGCCTGCACCTCGGCCAGCCTGGAGCCTTCGTATGTGCTCAAGGCCCTGGGCGTCCACGACGAATTGGCCCATTCCTCGATCCGATTCGGCCTGCACCGGTTCACGACGCGCGAGGAGGTGGATTACGTGGCCGACCTGATGGTGCGGACCGTCAGACGCCTGCGCGAGATGTCGCCGCTCAAGGAGATGGCCGACGAGGGAATCGACTTGAAAAAGGTCGAGTGGTCGAAGCACTGAGGCTGGGAGCCCGAGGCCGCCCAAACCATTGGAGAAGACGGTTTTCGTGTTCGTGATCGAATGAAGGAGTGCAACAAGCATGGTGTACAGCGACAAGATTCTGGATCACTACAACAACCCCCGCAACGTGGGCAGCCTACCCAAAAATGACCCGAACGTGGGCACGGGGATCGTCGGTGCGCCCGAATGCGGCGACGTGATGAAACTCCAGGTGATGGTGAACGAGGAAACGGGCGTCATCGAGGACGCCAAGTTTAAAACCTTCGGGTGCGGCAGCGCCATCGCTTCGTCGAGCCTGGCCACCGAATGGCTCAAGGGGCGGACGCTGGAAGAGGCGATGCGGATCAAGAACACCGACATCGTCAACGAACTCAGCCTGCCGCCCATTAAGATTCACTGCTCGGTGCTGGCCGAAGACGCGATCAAGGCCGCCATCAACGATTACCAGAAAAAACGCGAGGAAATCGTTCACGGCAACGGCAAGGGGGCGGGCAAGCCGGTCGCCGCTGGGCCCGACTTGGCTTCCAAGTCCTCTTGATTCAAGCCTGCGCGGGGCTGCGGCCGTCCGTCGCGGCGTTCCGGCGGGCTGGCCGATTGACTCGGACGCCGATATTTGATACCGTATGAAGGTATGGGGCCATTTGACGTTCCTCCCGTGGCGTGTTGCTCCCGTTGACGGTCCCCTGTTCCATCGCGAGAATTACCGGCTTGGATCAACGGAGGCAAACATGATCAGCATTACACCAGCCGCGGTCAACGAGATGAAACGCTTGCTTGCCGGCCAGGAGCACTCTGACTGGGGGCTGCGCGTGGGCGTGAAGGGCGGCGGCTGCTCCGGCCTTTCCTATACAATGCAATTCGAGGAAAAACCGCGCGAACACGACCGCGTGTTCGAAGTCGACGGGGTCAAAACTTTTTGCGATCCCAAGAGCTATCTCTACTTGAACGGTCTGACGCTGGACTTCACCAACGAACTGATCGGCGGGGGATTCAAATTCATAAACCCCAACGCCACCCGCACCTGTTCGTGCGGCAGTTCCTTCAGCGCTTAGAGGCGCCTGGTCGTGTGATCATCATGGGTTCCGTGGTGCGCGCCTTTGGTGTCCTTTGAGTCGTTTTCGTCGTTTTCCGACCTGACATGTGAAACAACGGCGCCACGGGCTCCGCCAAACCATTCCGAACGCTCAGCCCCCCATGAACACGCCCCGTCCATATGACGACGATTCCCGCCGGAACATGGTTCGCCACGGTTTCGGCCTCAAGGCCGAAATCATGGGCGAACTGGAGGCGGACTATCACTCCGCCATCATCGAAGTCATTCGCGAAAACGGCTACCGCTGGTCCGTTGGCGGCCTCAACCTGCACTTGGCCAAGGCTTTCGGCTTCTGTTACGGCGTCGACAAGGCGATCGACTTCGCTTATGAGACCCGCCACCGGTTTCCCGACCGGCGAATCTTCCTGACCAACGAAATCATCCACAATCCCCGCGTCAATCACCGCCTGATGGAAATGGGCATCCGGATCCTGGTGGGGCAATACGCCGACGGCACGACCCTCGACCAGATTACGCCCCAAGACGTCGTCCTGTTGCCGGCTTTCGGCGCCGACGTCCACCTGCTGGACCGGTTGCGGACGATCGGCTGCATCCTGGTCGACACGACCTGCGGCTCGGTCGTCCACGTCTGGAAACGGGTCGAGCGCTACGCGCAGGACGGCTTCACGTCGATCATCCACGGGAAGTGGTCGCACGAGGAAACGGTGGCGACCTGCTCCCACGTGAGCCGTTTCGGCGGACAGTATCTGGTCGTGCGCGACCTGATGGAGGCCGGCGAGGTCTGCCGGATCATCATGGAAGACTCGATGGCCGGCATCGACACGGGCAAGTATGACCGGGCCAGCTCACCCGGGTTCGATTTCACCCGCGGCCTTAAAAAGATCGGCATCGCCAACCAGACGACGATGCTCTCGTCGGAGTCGGTCGCCATCGCCGGCCTGCTGCGCCAGGCGATGCTCAACCGCTATGGCCCGGACCGCATCGAGGACCATTTCCGCTCGTTCGAAACAATCTGCAACGCCACCCAGGAACGTCAGGACGCCGTGCTCGAGCTGATGCGGGCGCCGCTGGACCTGATGCTGGTGGTGGGGGGATTCAACAGTTCTAACACGACGCACCTGTGCGAGATTGCGGCGCGCCATTGCCCCACCTATCATGTCGACGGCGCCGAGTGTCTGCTCTCGCCGGGCGAGATCCGCCACAAGCCGGCCGACGGGCCCGACCGGATCGCCACGACGCGCGACTGGCTGCCCACGCGCCGCCCCGCCACGATCGGCCTCACGGCCGGCGCCTCGACTCCCAACCGTGTCATCGGCGAAGTAATCGAAAAGCTGGCCCTTTGGGAAAGCGCCTAACCAAGTCGGCCACCGTCAAGCGGCGAACCGGAAAAGACGAAAACAACAAAAAGACCTAAGGGACCGAAAAGACATAAAGTCCTTTAGGTCCTTTAAGGCCTTTCGCCTTTCAGCCGCCGGTTACTGCGTCGCCTCCTCGGCGGGGAAGATGTCGATTTCAACCCGGCGGTTCTGTATCCGACCGCTTTCGGTCGCGTTGTCGGCGATGGGATTGGATTCGCCCATGCCCATGGCCTGGATTCGCTGCGGATTGACGCCGTCGAAAACGAGTTGATTAGCCACCATCTCGGCACGCGCCTTCGACAATTGCAGATTATACGCATCGTCGCCCTCCGCGCTGGCGAAACCCCTGACGACCACGCGCGAAGTGGGATCCTGCTTCATGATGTCGGCGATCTGACGCAGCCGCTCGGTGCCGGCCGGCTTGAGCGCCGAGGAGCCTTTGTCGAATAACACCTCGTTGTTCAAGCGCAGGCGCAGATGCGGCGGTTCCTGAGGGGGAGGCGGCGTCGAAGCCTGCTCGTTGGTGGCCACCTGGGCCGGGGCCGACTGAACCGTCTCGACCTGAACATCCTGGACCTGCTCATACTTCCGGGCCTGGCGATCCAGCGCGTAGCCGATGCCCGTGCCCAGGGCCGCGCCGGCGGCCGCGCCGATCAAGGCGCCGGCGCCGCGATGGCCGCTCTGGTGACCGATAATGCCGCCGGCCAGGGCGCCGGCGGCCGTGCCAAGGACGGCGCCCGTGGCGATTTTATGTTGCCGCATTGTTTCGCATCCGAACGTTCCCATGAGGAGCGCCGGAATCAGAAGCAATGTCCAGAATCCGTGTGTCAGCCTGCTCATTGTGTTAAATCCTTCCTCACGATCCATGGTGAAGCCCGATTCGGCCCCTTGGGGGGGTGGCGCCCACCTTGTTATTCAGGAGATCCGGCGCCGGATACTTGTTCCCCTCGAGCGACAGATATTTTATCAATGGCCCCCGCGAGTGTCGACAGGTTTTCCTTGAGACGGGTGCGGAGGCAATGGTAAGGTCAATCGTATTCATTGATATAATGCGTGTTTTGCGCCCTGCCGGGCAGGTTTCGTCCATATTCCGGCCTCACGCCAAAGGAGGTTATCCCCATGGCACCCGATTCCGCCCGAATCGCCATCCAACGCAACGCCGAGCTGATCATCAACCGGTTGAGCGATTATCTTTCCGTCCGGTTCGACCTCGCCATCCGCGTCAATCCCCTGCTGAAAAACGTCAAACAGGACATCCTGTATCACGAACTGGCCAGCGTGCGCCGCTGCCTGCTGGGCGAGAAACTCTACGGCCCCAAACGGATGGTGGTGACCGAAGTGATCCTGGGCGACGACGAAAAGAAGCGCAAGGGCCTTATGTCGCCGACCGACCAGACTTCGATCCAAGTGGAACTGGTGCACCACTGCCAGGGGCAGGCGGCCGAATCCACGCGCGGCCAGGTCAAGTTCAACGACCTGAAGACCTTTTATGCCGCCATCAATCCCGATCTGGCGGAACTGATCGACCTTTTCGAGACCTGGATGTGGTGGGACATCCTTGATTCGGCCGAACTGGTGCGTTTCGAGCAGAAACTGGCCACCGTCATGGCGATCCGCAAGGGTAAGCTGACGCCCGAGGCGCGCGACCGCTACGCGACCCTCATCCACGCCGGCGAAGAAGATGCCAAAGAGTCGGTCGCCATCACCGACGACGACGTGATGCAGTATGAGATCCGCCAATTGATACATATCTGTGAGCAATGGGCCCAGCGGCGGCAATACGAATGGGGCTACCAGTTCGTGCTCAAGCGCGAGGAATTGCCCATGCCCAACCAGGGCGAATTGATCCATACGATCGCCGAAAAAGTCCGCGAATACGACGCCATATCGAGCAACGGCGCGCTGAGTGAAGACATACGTTACCGTTACGCCCCCCTGCTGCGCGTGCCGCCCGACAAGGTGACCAACGAGGCCGTGCTCGAATACCTGAAAAACGACCTGATGGGCCTCGAGCGTCAGATGGTGCAGTCGGGGGGCGACGAACCGCGGCTCGGGGCGCCCTATAATTACAAGCGCGTAGCGCTCGAACAGATGGTTAAGTGGCTTCAGGATCTGCGGGCGCAAACGAAACCGGCGGGCGCTGCGGCGGGTTCGGCTCAGTCCCAAGGCGCGCCGCCGCCTCCTCCGCCACCGGTCAAGTAATACCGGTAAAGACTTTGGGCGCGTTGCCGCCCGTTCGGCGAGTTCCATTCGAGCGACTTACTTCACGGTAAACCAGCAACCCTTAACCCACAATTACCCATGCTCATTTATTTAATTTGACATTCAACTCACGTTATTTAATGATCGCCACATCCTTAATTGGGGCTTGAATCATCGCCCCGCGCGAGACCCACAACCACGACTGAAGGAGTCTGCAACATATGGGTATGTATTGCGATCAATGCGAACAGGTTTACCGCGGCACGGCCTGCACCACCGTCGGCGTTTGTGAAAAAAACGAGGACGTCGAGAGCCTGCAGAAAATCCTGCTTTACGGCCTCAAGGGCATGGCCGCCTACAAGCACCACGCCCGTCGGCTGGGCCAGGTCGACGAAGCCTGCGACGCCTTCGAGGAAGAGGCGCTCTTCGCCACCGTCACCAACGTCAACTTCGACGCCAACCACCTGCTGGGAATGGTGCTGGAATTGGGCCGCCAGAACCTGCGTGTCATGCAGATGCTCAACGACGGCCACATCGCCCGCTTCGGCAAGCCCGCCCCGACCGAGGTTTTCGAGGGCACCCACGCCGGCCCCGGCATCCTGGTGACCGGCCACGACATGCCGGATCTGGAAAACCTGCTGCGCCAGGTCGAGGGCACCGACGTCAAGGTCTACACCCACGGCGAGATGCTGCCGGCGCACATGTATCCGATCCTGCGCCGCCACCCCAATCTGGCCGGCCACTGGGGCGGCGCCTGGCAGCGCCAGAAGGACGAATTCGAGGCCTTCGGCGGCGCGATCGTCGCCACAACCAACTGCGTCCTGATCCCCCGCTCCACCAACACCTACCTGAATCGCCTGTTCACCACCCGCGCGACCGCCGTGCCGGGCGCGCGCCGGATCGAGCGCGATGACTACGCGCCGGTCATCGATGCGGCCCGCGCCGCCGGCTCCCTGCCCGAGCGCCACATGAAGACCACCACGGTCGGCTTCCACTGGTCGGTCCTGCTCGACGCGGCGCCGAAGATCCTGGAGGCGGTCAAGACCGGCCAACTCACGCATTTCTACGTCATCGGCGGTTGCGACGGCGCCGAGCCGGGGCGCAATTACTTCTCCGATTTCGCCCGCCGCACCCCCGAGACTTCCCTCATCCTGACGCTGGGCTGCGGCAAGTATCGCATCCGCGATTACGATTACGGCACGGCGGCCGGTTTCCCGCGGCTGCTCGATATGGGCCAGTGCAACGACGCTTACGGCGCCATCCAGGTGGCCGTGGCGCTGGCCGAGGCCCTCGGCTGCGGCGTCAACGACCTGCCGCTGACCCTCGTCCTCTCGTGGTTCGAGCAGAAGGCCGTGGCCGTGCTGCTGACGCTGCTCTCTCTGGGCGTCAAAGGCATCCGCATCGGCCCCAATCCGCCGGCGTTCGTTTCGCCCGGCGTCTTCCGGATCCTGCAGGAGAAGTTCGACCTGAAACTGACCAGCGCCAGCGCCGCAGCGGACCTGGGCGCGATTCCGGCCTGATTCACCACTGACTCATCATCATTCTCAGGCCAACGGCGCCGGCGGATCGCACACCGCCGGCGCCGTGTATTATGGGGGTGCCCGTCAAAGCTCTTCCAATTCCTCGATCGGCCGGCGGCCGGCGAAGCCGGCGTTCACCTCGTGCCACCAGCCGATGCGCGGC
>JAMCWS010000007.1 GCA_023480605.1 bacterium | reverse complement strand
CGCGGCCGTCAGATGCCGTCGCTGCTGTTTCATGGGTCAATCCTCCGTTCGAGTTGATGCTAACTCAAACGGCTCGATTGTCCAGTTTCAGCAGAAGCGGGACAGATGGAATCGATGCTTGCCGGGCAAGTAAACGGGAAACCCCTCCTAGAAAAAGAAAGGAAAACGCAAGATGAACGATGAGAGATCCGAGCAAGAGTCAGCCCCGAAGCAGGCTGAAGAACCAGCGCAATGCGGGCCGGGATGCAACTGTGGCTCATCTGGGCTGTGCACGAAAGGGAAGATGGTCATCTGCCTGGTCGTGGTCATTGTCGCCGGAGCCGTTTTGGCGCGCGGTCTTTCGCGCAAAGCCGAAAATAAAGCCGTTCAAGGGCAAACCGCGTTCGCCGCGATGGCACCGGCGCCAATTCCCAATGCTCCTCCCGCTGCAACCGAAAAGGCCTAGGCGGCCGAAACCAATCAAGCGAAACCCTCGCTCTGGGGCGAGCCGCTCAATGACCTGGCTTCCCTCAATCAGGTGGCGGCTCAAACAGACGCGGTTTTTCTGTATCTGCCTGAAAAGGGACGGGGCGAGGATGAAGCCGTCAAGCGGCAAATTGAACAGGCGGCGGGTAAGGCGCAATCCGGAGGGTCAAAGATGGCCTGCTTCACGCTGGACGCCGGTTCTCAAGATTATGCGAATATAATCCGGCAAGTGCCCGCGCCGTGTGTACTGGCCATGGTCAAAGGACGCGGCATGAGCGCGGTGACCAGTGACTTTTCCGAAGGGAAACTGCTCCAGGCCATCGTGGCGGCCTCGCGACCGTCCGGTTGCGGCCCTTCGGGATGTGGTCCTTCATCGGCGGGTTGCAACTAAGCGAAGGGATGCAACGTAATGGATTGGGTCATATCCGCTTCTGAATGGGCCAAGGCCATGCTGCAGCAGTCGGGAACGAGCCCGTTGGCATTGCCTCTGGCGTTTCTGCTGGGTCTGGCCAGCGCGGCGGCAAGCGCCTGTTGCACATTGCCCGTGTTCGGCGCCATCGTCGGGTACGCCGGAATGCGTGAGCCGGCCGACAGGCGTTCGAACTTGCTTGGCGCGTGTGGCTTCATGATCGGCACGACTATCGCCTTGCTCATCCTGGGGAGCGTCGCCGGGCTGATCGGGCAAGTCGCGCAAAGCGTACTGGGGCAATACTGGAAAGTTTTCGCCGGAACCATCGCCATTATTGTCGGCCTTGGCGCACTTAAGCTCCTTCCCTTCAAGATGCCGGGGAAAACGAGCGGGGCGTTGAGTGCGCCCAAGCGGGGCTTGTTGGGCGCGGCCGTCATCGGACTCATCATGGGCGGCGCGGTCAGCGTATGTTCTTTGGGCTGCAATCCCGGCATCTTTATCATCCTGGGCGTGGCCGTTTTGCAGGGTTATACCCTCTGGATGTTTGGCGTGCTGATCGCTTATGCCATCGGCTTCAGTCTGCCTCTGACCGCACTAATGCTGGGTGTTTCTTTTGGAAAATCGGCCATCCGGCTTAAGAATGCTGACACGGCGATCCGGCTTGCCGCGGGCGTCGTGCTCATCGGGGTCGGATTCTATTTCTTTTATACATTTTGACAAAGGAGACAAGGTGATGGACAAGACAACGGAAACGAAACCGATGAAGAAAGGGTTCTTTGCTCTTCTAAAGGAGTCGATGACCAAGACAAGCGAGGGATGTGGCCCGGGCTGTGGCTGCCACGCGGTTGACGAGAGGGAGAAAGCGAAGGACAACGAAGGCGCCAAAGATAACAAGGATAGCAAGAATAAGTAGACCGCCTGTTATCGGACGTAAAACAATTTCAACAGGGGAGGGGCTGTTCCCACAGATGCTCCCGGCCAATAGAGGATTTTTAGATGCCAAATACTAATATTGTCCGCACCGAACGATACCGCGAGATGGTGGTGCTCTCCCTCGTCCCCGTGCTGGTTCTCGCTCTCATACTTGCGAGTTGGGCGCTTGCGCACTGGCAAACCGGTCCCGTCTTCGTGAACGCTGCCCTTGCGCTTATTGCCGTGCTGCTCGGCGGAATCCCGCGCTTCATCTCCGGAGTCAAGGATGCCTTGCGCGCCAGGATCACGGTCAATGTTTTCGTGACCGTTGCGCTCGCCGTAACGGTTGCCGTTGGGGAGTTCCGTGCGGCGGCAGTCATTATCTTCATCATGGCGATGGTCGGAGCGCTGGAGTCATATACCCTGGATAAAACCCGCCGCGCCATCCGAGACCTCCTCCATCTCGCTCCGCCCACCGCCACGGTGCGTCGGGGCGAGGGAGAGGTAACGGTGCCGGTGAGCGAGTTGCAGGCGGGCGACATCGTGGTCGTGCGCCCCGGCGAACGCATCCCGGTCGACGGCGTGGTCACGGCCGGCGCGGGCACGGTCAATCAGGCGCCCATCACCGGGGAGTCAATGCCTGTCGAGAAGTTCATGGGCAGCGAGGTGTTCAGCGGCACGCTCAATGAGACCGGTCGGCTTGACGTGCGCACGGTCAAGACTGGCGCCGACACTAAACTCGCCCAGATCGTGCACCTTGTCGAGGCGGCTCAGGAGACCAAGGCGCCCATTCAGACCATGGCCGACCGCTTCACCGTATGGTTCTTCCCCATAGTCCTTGCGCTCGCCATCCTCGCATTCTTCACCTCGGGCGATATCAAGGTGGCCGTAGCCGTTCTGCTGGTCGCGTGCCCTTGTGCCTTCGCTATCGCGACCCCAAGCGCGGTAAGCGCCGGCATCGCGAACATGGCGCGGCGGTCGGTGCTCATCAAGGGCGGGATATACTTCGAGCTGGCGGGCAAAATCGACATTCTCCTTGTTGACAAGACAGGCACGCTCACTCTCGGGCGCCCGAAGGTTGTCCAGGTGGCGGGGGAAGATGGTTTTAGCGCGGAGATCGTTCTCAGGCTTGCCGCCATCGCGGAGAAGTACTCGGAGCATCCGCTGGCGAAATCCGTGATGGCTCTCGCCAGGGAGCGTGCGCTTGACGTGCCGGATCCCGACGACTTCAAGATCGAGATCGGCCTGGGTGTCACGGCCAGCCACGACGGCGGCAGCATCGCCGTGGGCAAGGAAGAGTTTCTGCGGGGGCGCGGTATCACCGTGTCGGCGCATCTCGCGGCGGAAGCCGCCGCGCAGACCGAGCGCGGTCATACGACGGTCCTCGTGGCTCACGGGCAACAGGCCGTCGGGCTTGTCGCCATCGCCGATGAGGTAAAACCGGAAACGGCGCAGGCGATGGCGGCGCTCAAATCGCTGGGCGTTCGTCACATCATCATGCTAACGGGTGACAACCCCAGGGTCGCACGGGCGGTGGCCGAGCAGATCGGCATGGACGACTTCCGGGCCGGGCTGCTGCCCGAGGACAAGCAGCGTGTGGTCAAGGAGTTGATCGACCAAGGCCGGACCATTGCGATGGTGGGCGACGGCATCAACGATGCCCCAGCCCTTGCCCTTGCGCATGTTGGAATCGTGATGGGCGCGGCAGGTACGGATGTGGCCATCGAAGCCGCGGATGTGACTCTCATGAACGACGATCTCGATCGCGTCGTCGACTTCGTTCAGATGTCCCGCAAGGTGCTGCGTCGCATCAGGATGAACATCTTCTTGTCCATCATCTACAACGCGATCGGCCTTGCGCTGGGGACGCTGGGCCTGCTGACACCGGTTGTAGCCGTGATCTTTCAGGAGGCCGGCTGCATCTCCGTTGTTCTGAGCTCGACGCTCCTGCTGTGGGCGCGCCCGCAGCCGTGGAAAAGCCGCCAGCTTCCCCCGCGGACGGCTCAGGTCCTTGCCGTAAGCGAACCAACGGTTAGCCAACAATCATAGGAGAGAGCCACCATGAACGAACGAACAAGAGAACTGGTTGCAATCGGCGCGTCGGTGAGCGCGCATTGCCAGCCGTGCCTGGCCTTTCATCTGGGCAAGGCGCGCGAATTGGGAATCGGCGAGGAAGAGATACGAGAGGCCATTGAGGTCGGCTATCTGGTGGAAGAAGGCGCCTCGACCGCCATGGAGAAGTATGTGGGTCTGGTCTTCAGCCAAGCGAATTCGCAAGGTGGAGCATGCTGCTCAGAAGGCAACTCCAAATGCTGTGGTTAATGGTAAATTGAAAAGAGACGGATGGTGAACCAAGGGAGACATGCGTGAGAAGCCTTCTCCCTTCCTTACACATCAATGCAAAGGGTGCAATGGTGATGAATTCAAACTCAAAAAACGCACACAACACAACTCGAGCCATGGGGCGTCTCGAATGCCCAAGTCGCGGCGTGACGGGCAGCCTTTCCTTTCTCATTCGCTTTTTGACCTTGTGGATCTTTGTGGCGATGGCGCTCGGGGTCTGTTTGGGCTACTTCATTCCCGGCACGGAAGGTTTCATCAACCGATTCCAAGCGGGCACGACCAACATTCCGATCGCCATTGGCCTGATCCTGATGATGTATCCGCCGCTGGCCAAGGTGCGCTACGAGGAACTCGGCGACGTGTTCCGCGACTGGAAGGTGCTGGGGTTGTCGCTGCTACAGAACTGGGTGATCGGCCCGATCCTGATGTTCGGCCTGGCAATCGCCTTCCTGGCTGATAAGCCGGAGTACATGGTCGGCCTGATCATGATCGGCTTGGCGCGCTGCATCGCGATGGTGATCGTCTGGAACGAGTTGGCCAAGGGCGATACGGAGTACTGTGCCGGGCTGGTCGCCTTCAACAGTGTCTTCCAGGTCCTCTTTTACAGCGTTTACGCCTGGTTCTTCATCACCGTCCTGCCGCCGCTCTTTGGGTTCAAGGGCAGCGTGGTGAACATCACCATCGTCCAGATCGCCAAGAGCGTGTTCATTTACTTGGGTATCCCGTTTATCGCCGGCATGCTGACTCGCTTGGTGCTGGTCAAGGCCAAAGGCAAGGAGTGGTATCACTCCAAGTTTATCCCCAAGATCAGCCCGATCACACTCATCGCCCTGCTGTTCACGATTGTGGTGATGTTCAGCCTCAAGGGCCAACTGATCGTGCAGATTCCGTTGGATGTAGTCCGCATCGCCATCCCGCTGCTCATCTATTTCGTGGTGATGTTCCTAGTCAGCTTCTGGATGGGCAAGAAAGTTGGCGCCGACTATTCCAAGAGCGCCACTCTTTCGTTCACAGCCGCCAGCAACAATTTTGAATTGGCGATCGCCGTGGCCGTCGCTGTCTTCGGCATCAATTCCGGCGCGGCCTTCGCCGCCGTGATCGGTCCGCTGGTCGAAGTGCCCGTGTTGATCGGTCTTGTGAATGTCGCCTTGTTTTTTCAGAAGAAATATTTTGGCGACCGGATACCGCAACTAGAAATTGCGTTGAAGGCTGACTCGCACTAAAGGTGCCGTTTTGTACGGCTTCGGTCGGTTCGATCGACCTGGTTGGGACTTCTGGCTATTTTCCACGACATATCATGCAAATGGGCGCCTTTTTGCCGAGGCGCCCAAAGTGCACACACCATCAACACACACAAAGCATAACTTACGATTGATCTTTGCCAGCCTCAGCCTCGACCATCGAGGGCTTGGCCGGTTTGCGTCTGGCAACTTTTGTCGCCTTCGTCGCAGGTGTCTTTGTATTGCCGGCCATAGAGGCAAGGGTATAGCTCTTATCCGCGGCTTTAACGACGTCAGGCATCACCTTGAGGGCCGCGGCGATCTGGCTATACAGCCCCAGCTTGTCGTGACCCTTGAAAAGCTCGTTCTCCAGGACACGGTCGCGAAAGTCTGTAAGCCTCAGCCCGCCCGCGGCCTTCCCGAGCGCCCCGCGGATGGCGGCTTGCATGGATCCGCGCGGCAGAATCGAGCGCTTGAGACTTGCCGGCTGGTCTACTGGGCTTGCGCGCGCCAGCCCGCCGCGCCACGAGATTGAGTGCCTGTCATCCCCCGAACTGTCAACTCTGGTCGGACGCCTCGGGTTGAACGACCGTGTCGTGCAGGCCTACATCAGTCATCGTCCGCCCGGGGTCATCGGGCGGCATTACCGTCGGATCGGAGCCGACGAATTGAAGACGGTTAGGGACCGGATGGCGACGTGGCGAACCTTTTCAGACACGGAGATCTCTTGGCAAAATCCTGGCAACTCGGTCAATGCGAAAGTCATAGAAGCCTGATTCGGTTGCAGTTAGGTTAAAGTCGGGAAGGGTCTGTAAGCCCGTTGGCGAAAGCCTACGAAGGTTCGAAACCTTCCCCCTCCATCAGCCTAAAATCCCCTGAATTTTCAGGATGTTCCACGTTTTATGCCCGTCTTTATTGGCAATACGCGATTCGCCATTTCCAGCCGCCGGTCGTGTTTTCGTTAATACCGGTCTACTTCGGTATATTCTTATTTAGTTAATTAATTCTAAAAATATCCAGTCGGGAGCCGGCAAGGTCGTTCCGCCGAATCATGGGGATCGTCTTGACGCCAAGGCACGGTTCCAACGGCGCAGACGCGGCCGAATGATCCTCAACACATAGCCGCGAACGCCCTGGCGCGATTCAATGCGTTCGGGGATGGTGTAATCGGCAACGATGGATCCACCACTCCCCGGCGTCGGCGTCTATTATTTGGCTGGCGCGATTGGTGAGCGCGGAGAGACCATATTAACCGGCCGGTAAACAGTGGGCGCTGGACGAGTAAAATTGCCGAAAATCCTGTTTGGAGATCAAGCTTAAGCAAGGAATCGTCGCCAAGGTTGCAGGCTGCCAGAACGAAACATCAAGGCGAAATCGATGATGTAAGCGGCGTGATAAGGCCGGGCGTCATGCCGGGCCCCGCGGTTAATCAATACGGCGGCCGATGCGGCGCATCATGCCGATGCGGCGCAAAATAATATTGACAAAAGTATATCGCAATTGCATAATATCTCATTTATGTTCAATATATTTAAATATACACTAACTTTTTTTAAATGGTGACAGCATGGAAAAGAAACTGCCAAATGTTTGCCCGAGTTGCGGTCGTGGACTGACGGTCCGACGCTTTGAGTGCGAGCGCTGCGGCACCAGCGTCGAAGGAGCATTCGGCCTGCCTCTGCTGGCCCGACTTTCGCCTGTGGACCAGACGCTGGTCGTCAGTCTGATCAAGGCCAGCGGCAGCCTGAAAGAGTTGGCCAGACAATATGGCGTATCTTATCCGACCGTCCGTAATCGTCTCGACGAACTGATCGGCCGCATCGAGAAACTGGAATCCGAACCCATCGAAGGAGGCTTAAAATGAATGCCCTAAGCGATGCCCGCTCCGCCGATCCCGCCTCGCGCGTGTCGGTCGCTCGGGTGCTGTTCAATCCGTTCTACTACCTGGCCGGCGGCCCGGCGCTGGGAATCGGCCTGGCGCTGATCCTGGCGGCGGGCCTGATCGGCGCGCTCAGCCAGACGCATTTCGACGGCGTGCTCGACTTCCATACCGGCTTGCCCGCCCCGTGGTGGATATTCCCGGCCGAAGGGGTGATCGACTGGCTGGCGCTCATCCTGCCCCTTTACCTGGCCGGCCGGCTGCTCTCGCACAGCCGGGGCTTGCGTTTAGTCGACGTGCTGGGCACCCAGGCCCTGGCGCGCGCCCCCTACCTTGTAGTGGCGCTGGCCGCGCTGCTGCCCGGCTACCGCCGCACCACTTCGGCCCTCGTCGAGGCGCTGCCCCGGCTGGCGGGCGGGGCGGGGTCGGGCTTACCGGGCGAATTAACGGCCCATCCCGCCGACCTGGCCGTGTTTTGCGCCGCAATCCTGGTGAGCCTTGCCATGTTGATCTGGATGGTGGCGCTGATGTACCGGGCCTATGCGTTTTCGTGCAATCTGCAGGGGGCGGGCGCGATCGTGAGTTTCATCGTCGCGGTCATCGTGGGCGAAATTCTCGCCAAGGCCGCCTTCTTCGCGCTGCTGGCCGGGGTCGGGGGGGAGCCAACGGCGGCCGCCTTCGCGCCGCCGGTCACGGCTTCCACAATCGGGGCCGGCGCGTCGACCGCCACGTCCGCCGCCGCACCCGCCGAGGTGGCCGCGGCGATGATCGATGCGCTTGCCCGCGATGACGCGGCGGGCGCGACCCGGGATTTCGACGCGACCATGAAACGCGCCCTGTCCCCGAACGCGCTTCAGAAGATCTGGCAGGACCTGGCGACCCGCAACGGCGCCTTTCAGAAACGCCTGGAGAGCCGGCACATGAAGGTCCAGGGCTTTGACGTGGTCCTGGTTAAATGCCAGTTCGCGAAGCGGCCCGTGACCCTCCAGGTGACTGTCAGCGCCGGGGGCGAAGTCAGCGGATTCCATATTCGTTAGAAAACCGCTTTTCCAAATGGGGCGAGAATGTGGATACCGCCCGCGTCCAGCCGATGCGGGAGGTTTCGGCTTGTCCGTGGCGTCATTTGGTTGGAATTTCCCGTCGAAAACGCTACAACTTACGTACCACAACGGCCATGTTTCGGCTCGGAAGGAGTCCTTGGATGCAACCCGTGTTTGGTCGGAGGGAATTTCTCGCGGGATCCGGCCGGATGGCCATCGGCCTGGCGGCGGCTTCCGTCGCCGGAAAAGCGCTGGGCGCCCCGGGGGAGAAAGCGGAGGAAAACAAAGTGGCGGAAAAGAAAACGGACGACTGGTGCCTGGCCTGCCGCGATGCGCACCTGGCGGCGACGGGCAAGGAAAACTGCTGGATGGCCCTGGACGCGATCGGCGCCCGGGGGGTCGAGGTGTCCATTGGCGACGACCTGTCGCTGGCGGGGCTGTTCATGCCGGAGCGCCAATATACCCTCGCGACCGCGAACGGGATCGACATCCTGCGGGCCGATTTGAACGCCGCCGGCAGACGGATCACGGCCTTTTGCATGTCCAACGCCTTTGATGCGCGCCCCGATTTCGAGGTGCGGTGGGTCGTCAGGGCCGCCGAAGCCGCCCAAGCGCTGGACGTGAAGGCCATCCGGATCGACGTGGTGCCGCGTAAAACGCCGCCGGCCGAGTTTCTGGATTTCGCGGTCGGGATACTCAAACGCGTCATCGCGGCCACCGAATCAACCGGCGTGGCCCTGGGCATCGAAAACCATGGCAATACGACCAATAACCCCGCGTTCCTTAAGCCATTGTTCGACCGTGTCGGCTCGGACCGGCTGGGGTTGACCCTCGACACGGGCAACTTCTACTGGTTCGGGCACCCGTTCCTCCGCTGCCGGCTTGATATAGAGCTGACCGCGGTCCTGCAGGTACCAGAGCGAGTAGCCGAGTGCCTTGCCGGAAGCCATCGAGATCA
>JAMCWS010000438.1 GCA_023480605.1 bacterium | reverse complement strand
GCCCTTCGGCCCAACCGCCCTCGACTTCTTCCACTTTATTCGTGCTGTTCATTGCTAAACAATTTTACCGCTTCGGTGGCCCCGCTGGCCAGCGCCTTCGTAATTTGCTGACCGATCCACTCGGATGCCTGTTGATTCACTGTATTATTAACCTTCAGTTACTTGCTCCGACGCAAAGATTTTTTAGTGAACTCGAGTGGATTCAGCATTGCCGGCTTTCTGCTTGGCGGTCCTTCGCGTGTTCTTTACGGTTCCTTGCGTAACGATGTTTTTTGATACCGAGCTGAAGCTTGAACTCCAAACAGGATTTACGGCATTTGGGTTGCGGCTCCGTCGTGCTAAGATTGTCTGCGTTCTTACCCGGTGACGGCGGCCGGCCTCATCGGATCGGTGAACGATCGCGGGCCCCGCGGGTCGGACAGCGATCAACGGAAACGGAAGGGAACCATGGAAAACCCACTTACGGATAAGATTGCACTTGTCAGCGGCGGGAGCCGAGGGATCGGCCGGGCCATCGCCCTCGCGCTCGCGTGGGCGGGAGCCGACGTGGCGGTGAATTACCGGGCGAATGAAAACGGCGCCCGGGAAGCGTGCGACGAAATCCGGCGGTTGGGCCGAAGGGCCATGGCGGTGCGGGCCGACGTATCCCGGGCGGCCGAGGCGGCCCGCCTGATGGATCGGGTCCGGCGCGAGCTCGGTCCGGTCGCGATCCTGGTGAACAACGCCGGCATCGGCACCGTCCGCACGATGGACACGATCACCGAAGAGGATTGGGACGATACCCTGGCCATCAATCTCAAGGCGGCTTATCTCCTCATCCAGGCGGCGCTGCCCGACATGCGCAAGGCGCGGTGGGGACGCATCGTCAGCCTTTCCTCGGTTGCCGCGCAGATAGGCGGATTAATCGGCCCGCATTACGCCGCCTCGAAGGGGGGCATCATCGGGCTGACTCATTACTACGCGGCCCACCTGGCCGGCGAGGGAATCACCGTCAACACCATCGCGCCCGGGCCGGTCGACACCGACATGATGGCCGGCCTGCCGGAGATGCGGCCGGAAATGCTGCCGGTCGGGCGCTTCGGCACCGTCGACGAGATCGCCGATGTGGCCGTCATGCTGGCACGGAACGGCTATATCACCGGGCAGACCATCAATGTCAACGGCGGCCGCTATTTTGGCTGAACCAATCGGTTCTACAATCCATCGAATGCTTGTTTTCCGCGTAAAATTCGTGCGGAAGCCAAGTGAACTCAATAGCGCCCGTTATATTTGGGCGCCTATCATGTTCGTTCATCAGAAACAGGGCGCCATCGAGATCATCTGTTGTCCCCACGGGACTGCGTGTCATGAGGGACGTCTGAAACCCCGGACGGGCGTCCGGGGGGATGCAAGACCATCCGCGCCGCAGTTCTGAAGAGACGGCAGAAGAGAATGGATATTTCAGAATAACAAATCCGATGCGCCCGTTATCCCCTTCGTGGCGCGTCGAATATCCTTCGAGGTTCTTTGTGCAACGCGATTTCCGATAACAAGCCAAAGCTCGACCTCCAAACGGATTTTCGGCATTTCGGATGCGGCCCCGCCGCGCTAGGTATATATTTTCCATCTTCCGGCCTCCAGCCTCCGTCGTCACTCCAGCAGCACGTCGGCGGCCATGCCGGGGCGCAGGCGGTCCAGGCCCTCGTCGAGCGTCACCTTGATCCGGAAGACCTGTTTGGAGCGCTCCTCGGGCGTCTGGATGTTGCGCGGGGTAAACTCGCCCTGGCGCGCGACAAACGTAATGTGCCCGGCGAAACGCTCGCCCGGAAAACTATCGGTAGTGACCCAAAGGCGCTGACCGAGTTTCATGTCCAGGTGGCTTTCGGGCACGTAGGCGCGCACCCAAAGGTGGTCGGTTTCGATCAGCGACAGGATCGGCGCGTTGGGGGCGATCATGTCGCCCGGTTGAAGGTCGACGGCTTCGACGGTGCTCGTGGTCGGCGCGACGACGACGAGTTCGGCCAGTTGGCGGTCGATGACGCGCACCGCCTCCTCGGCCGACTTCCAGGCGGCCCGCGCTTGCTCGATATCCTCGGCGCGATTGCCACGCTCCTCCAGTTCGAGCGCGGCTTCGGCCTGGGCCAGGGCCGCGCGGGCCTGGTCGATTTCTTCCTGGCGCGTGCCGGCCAGCAGCAGGCCCAGGGCCTCCTGGCGGGCGTTGACGGTGGCCTGGGCGACGCCCAACTCGTTGGTGGCCTGGTCCATCTGGTCGTGCGAGATGACCTTGGTCTGAAAGAGTTTTTCGGCGCGGCCATACTCGGCCCGCGCCAGCACGAGCTGCGACTGTGCCTGGGCGAGTTGCGCCTGCGCCTGGGCGATCTCCTGCGGGCGCGGGCCGGCGATCAGTTCCTTGAGGCGCGCGGCCAGGCCGTCGCGCGCGGCGCGCGCCTGGGCGATCTCTTCGGACCGGAAGCCGTTCTTCATCTTCTCATAGGCGGCCAGCAGGGCCTGCGCCTGGGCGGCGGCCTGCGCCCGCCGGCCGGGCAGGTCGAAAGGATCGAGTTCGACGAGTACCTGGCCCGGCCCGACCCGGCGGCCCTCGACGGCGCCGACGAACGCGACGCGTCCGCCGACGCGCGAACCCACGTCGATCTGGTCGGCCTCGATGTAACCCGATACTTTGAACGGAACCTCGCGATTGGTGCTGTAAACGAGCAGCGCCAGCAGGACCAGGATGAACAGGATGAAAGCAAAAATACGTTTGTGCATGGCAAGGGCTGCCCGTCGTATTATGCGCCGTCTCCGGCCTTCGTTCCCCTTTCCGGGGTGAGATCTGCCGGCGAACCGGTTTCCGGGTTGTAATTGCGGCGTCTATGGCATAATATAAGGCCGTTCCCATTTCGTGCGAACCAACGGTTGGCAGGTTATCATTATCCCGGGACGAAATCATACCAATTATGTTATTCCGGCGTAAAACCAGCCCTCCCGCCGGCGGCGGCGCCCCCCTGATTCTCATCGTCGACGATGAACAGGATTTGTGCGACCTGCTGCGCCTGGCCCTCCTCCCCTGGGGGTATGCCGTCGAAGTGGCTTTCGACGGTCAGAACGGCCTCGATCGGGCCAAGGCGCTGTTGCCCTCCCTCATCGTTCTCGACATCAAGATGCCGCGCCTCAACGGTTACCAGGTCCTGGCGCGGCTGCAGCAGAATCCCGCCCTGGCGCACATCCCCGTGATCGTCATCACCAGCGTGACGGGCGATTCGGACGCCAGCGACGATGAATGGACCCGCCGTCTGGGCGTCAAAAAATTCATATCCAAGCCATTCAGTCCCGAAGTCATGGTCGAGGCCGTCAGGGAACTGATTCCGCCTCCCATGCAACCCGCGTCCGAGACCACCTGAACGCGCCACGATTCCGAGGGTCAGTTGGACTTGAGTCCCGCCTCGGCGAGCAGCACCGCGCGCCGGCGGGCCGCATAGCCGGCCGGGTCGCGCAGCCAATCGGATTCGTCCTCGCTCAAGGTTTCGCCGCCTGCCCGTTTGCTTTCCACGAGCGGCTTCAGGATTTCCGGATCGTCGCGCCGGCCCAGGAAGCGGCGGATTTTCCACAGACCGCCCTCGCGGACAAGAAACACCTCGCGCATCGTCGCGGCATCGCGCGGTGCGTGGACATAGGCCACGGCGCGGTCGCCCTGCTCCCGAACCTGCGAAACCACCAGGTCGGGCGCGCGGCGGCCGAACGGTAGCAGCGCCTCGAGGGCGGCGAAGCGGCGCTGGCGGTCGCCTTTTCCGCCCCCGGCGGTGACCTTCATCGTGAAGGCCTGTTCAGCCAGACGGGGGTAGTTCCTCTCGAACCAGGCCACGTCGTCGCGGCTCATGAAGTCCAGCAGCACCTGCCAGTCGTCGTCCCGCCACTGGCGCGGAATGCGACGCTCGAGCAAAAAGCGTTCGAGCGAATCGCGCGGATCGGACTGGGCGTTGAGGAGGATCGCCTGGGTTTCCTGGCGATTCTGGTTCCACAGCACGCGCGCAACAATAATAATAAGCAGAAATCCCACCAAAACGACGCCCAGGAGGAGTCCGCCCCGGCGCCCGCGACCCGGCAAGGGGTCGGAACGGCGCGAAATGGGTGGTCGCTTCCGGGTGGGGCGCATCGCAGAGACCTTTCGTTTGGAGGATGGCGAGGGGTTGTGCGATAAATCGCGCACTGTGTTATAAAAACTCGCGCCGAGTGCACTAAAAATGTGCATGATGCCCGACGAAGTCATCGGCCGCTTCTCGACTGCGACATCTACATGGCCTGATACCACTAGACTTATATCTTTTTCACGGCGAAGGCAAGCGTTTGTACGTTTTGGTGCTTAAGTTGCTCCCAGACAGTGCAAGACGTTCGCACGGGAGTCGACGACATGAATGAAGCCTTCGCTGGAATCAAGAGTTATCTGGGCGAAATCAGCAAGTTTCGTGTGCTGACCAAAGAGGAGGAGTTCGAGTTGTTCGAACGCCTTCGCAACGGCGACGAAACGGTCCGCGAACGAATCGTCAAATGCAATCTGCGCCTGGTCGTGCGCCTGGCGCAGCGGTTCCTGGGCAAGGGATTGTCGCTCGAAGACCTGGTCCAGGAAGGCAACATCGGCCTGATGGACGTCATCGATCGGTTCGATCATACGTTGGGTTTCCGTTTTTCCACATACGCGGCCTTCTGGATTCGCCAGGCCATCCAGGTGGCCGTCCGCAAGCAAGGCTCGCTGATCCGCCTGCCCGTGCGCAAGGCGCGCCAATTGGGACGGATGAGCGAGATCTTCCACGAATACCAGTGCGTTCATGGCCGCCTGCCCACTGCGGACGAATTAGCCGAACGGCTCGATTGCACCGTCGATCAGATCGTCGAACTCCTCCAGATATCCCGTACCTCCATGTCGCTCGACTCACCCCTGGGCGACGAGGACGGGGTGACTTTGCAGGATTACCTGGCCGATCCCAACGCGCGGATGCCTTCGGACGACAGCATGCGCCAGGAACTCAACTATAAACTCCAGCAGGTGCTGGCGCAACTGAGCGAGCGCGAGACTTCGATCCTGCAATTGCGCTTCGGGCTGGCGGGCCGCAAGGCGCGCAGCCTGCGCAACATCAGCCGCAAAATCGGCCTGAGCCAGGAGGGCGTCCGCCGCGTCGAGCAGCGCGCCCTGGCCAAACTGTCGCGGCCGCACATGCGCCGGCAATTGGCCGGCCTGATCTGACGGCGTGGGGGGAGCACGGCGACGCGGGTGGGCGACAGCTCCGCCGCGGCGCCGGCAACGGGCGCGGCAATCACCACACGCGGTTGTAACGCGAAGGGGAACGTGAACCGCGCCAAAGACGGGCGGCCGACTGGCGCCGGGAGCGAGCGGCACTGCGGGCCGTTCTCTCGGCGGCAGGACGGCCGCCCGGCCTTGTATCCGAACCTTCCCGCCCGTTCACAAGCGCATACCCGATGCGGCCCGCCATTTTTTTATCGTGGTCCGGCCGCCCCCTTCTTGCCATGAATTCGAGTGAAGGCCGTCCGCGCCAAGCCATCGCGCCATCCACCGCGTACGCCCGACGCATCGCAAAGACGATGGATGGTTTCATGGCGCTTGAATTCGCGTCGGCTTATGATAGCATAACCTTGCTCACGGCTCTCGCATCCCATCAGCCGTCTTTCCCGTCGCGCGCCGAAGCCGAGTTCATGGCGGCGGATAAAACCGCCGTCGATACGTCGCCACCTGGCTGATCGAGTAGCTCCGTCTCGTCGGCGGATCTTTCGTGCGAGCCGCAGGCTGAGGATGGGCGTTGCCCCGAAGGGGACGCCGCACGGACCGCGCCGCCGCCGGCGGGGCCATAAAGGGTCGTTTCGTGAATCGCTAAGAACCCGGGGGAGGTGAAAAAAAGGCGTCGTTTTGTGAAAAAACGTTTGACTTCGTGGGGAGTCTCCGATAAACCCAAATTCAGCTAAAGCCAAAGCACTCAAAGGATTGTCGCTGCGAGTGCGAGCTGATTGCGCCAAACCGGTTCCCGCGAGTTAAACAGGAAAGGGATCACTGGACCGTCGCGAACCTTCTTTTACGGTTGCCGATGCCCTGCCACACGGGTAAATTACGACGCTTGATGATGTTTGCCTCTCTGATAAATCGGCGACGCGTTTATACGAATCCGGCGATGTAGCATTAAACTCCGGGATCGGCCGTTCGGCGCCCGGGGGACGGCGTAAAGGATGCCAGGTTGCGGGCCGATGGACCCGCGCGAGTGATTGCGATGGACGATGGGTGAGGAACGCGTGGTCCGGCGCGAGGGCGGCTTCGGGAGGGCGCCCGCCGATCGGAGTGGCTTGGTCTGTTCGGCCGCCAGGCGCGATTCGCCGGCCGTTGCGTTTGGCGGATCGAAAAACACGGGATAAATCGGATGATTTATCTGAAGGATATCGCGTATAAATTCAGATGAAGGTGATTCCATAGAATGGCCGCAGCAGTACGAAATTGCCTCGGTGTGGATATAGGCACCCATAGCATTCACCTGGCCCAAATGGAAATGGGCAAGGCGGGGCCCCGCATCGTGTCGTTGGTCGAGGAACCTCTGGGTTTGGAAGCCGGTTTGAACGAGAACGAGCGCTTCCAGGCGGTCGCCCGCAAAGTGCAGGACATGCTCAAGCGGGTTCATAGCCGCACGAAAAATGCGGTCTTCAGCGTCCCGGGTCAGTCGGTCTTCGTGCGGCGCATCAAACTGCCGCGGACGACTCCCGACCGGATGGAGCGTATCATCCGCTTCGAGGCGCGCCAGCAGATCCCCTTTCCTCTCGACAAGACCATCATGGAGTACCAGATCTTCGACGACGCCACATCGCCCGAAGTCAATGTGCTGCTGGTGGCCATCAAGCGCGATTACATCATGAATTTCATGAAGATGGTGCGGCGCACCGGGTTGCGCCCCGTCTCCATCTCGGTTTCGACGCTGGCCCTCTATAATTTCCATGAATTGAACAACTCCGGTCGCGATCTGATCGCCAAGCCGGCTGCGAAAGCCGCCGCCAAGGAAAAACCCCAAAAGGGAAAGAAGGGGAAAAAAGGCGAACCGGAGCCGGAGGCCGAGGTCGAAGGCGAAGGGGAGGAAGCCATCGAATCGATGGGTTTCGAGGAAATCAAGGCCTACATCAATCTGGGCGCCTCGCTCATGGATCTGGCCATCCCCAAGCCCGGACGCGAACAGATGATCGGCTTCCCGCGGTCGGTGCCGCTGGCCGGCAACGACATGGATCGCGCCATCCGCGACAAGCTTGCCATCGAGGATCTGGGCCGGGCGCGCCAGATCAAGGAAGAGCGGGCCGTCGTGCTGGCGACCGACTTCGAGCTGGAGGGCGACCCCAACCACGTCGACATGGATGCCAGCGAAGCCGTCACCGGAGTCGCCGATCGCCTGATATCGGAGATGCGCCGTTCGCTCGATTTCTATATATCGCAGCCCGACGGCGTGGCGGTCGACAGCCTGGTGATTTCGGGCGGTCTGGCCCGCCTGCGCTACCTCGACAAGTATATCGAAGAGAAGATGGGCCTGCCGGTCGAGAAGGTCGCACTCAAGCACCCCCAGATCCGCCCGCCCGAGACCATGCCGGAGGATTTCAGCCCCTTCGCCGTCGCCGTCGGCCTGGCCATGCAGGGGCTGCAACTGGCGCAGAACAAGATCGACTTCCTGCCGGAAGACTACAAGATCGTGCGCGGGATGAAAGAGCGCAAGTTCGAGGTGATCGGACTGGTCGTCATGCTGCTGTTGATCATCGGCCTCAGCGTCGACGTCGGCAGCAATTACATCGCGGCGTACCGCAACCAAGCGGAGCAATACGAACAATTCAGGAATGAGTCGCAGAAGATTAACAACGAGATCACCGAGGCGCAGAAACGCGACACGGCGATCGCCAAGGCCTACCAGCAACTCGCCAAGGCGGTCGGCCAGCGCGACTTCTGGTTCAATTTCCTCAACACCGTCCATCAGAACCGGCCGGCCGACGTGATGATCGACGATATATACCTGTATATCGACGGCAACGTGGTCATCAAGGGGGCCTCGCCCAGCCAGACCAGCATCAACCAGTTCGTCACGGATCTGGGCGCGGCCAAGGAGCTCATTTCGTCGGTCAAGTTTCTCGATATCTCGACGCGACCCAAGACCGATGCCCGTTTCCGGACGGGAGTTTATGATTTCACGCTGCTGGTGCGGACGATGATCCGCAAAGGCCGGGTCCGCCCCATCGGCGAGCCGCCGCTTGAACCGACGCCGATTGGGGGAGCGACCCGCTGATCCGGTGGCGGCGCGAGGGCGGTCCGAGACGATGATTGAGAGGTGAGGGATTTACCCGTGGGCAAAGAGCAAAAACTTCAGCAAGTCGGTGAATTATTCAAAAATAAGATCAACCGCGTTTTTCTGGCGGGGATGGCGGTTCTATTATTGTTGCGGCTGTTGATCTACGCCAGCGAGAGCCAGTATAGCAACGCCCCGCCCGCACCGCCGCCCTCGGTCGATTTGAAGCCCACCCTATCGCAAAATTCTCCCGAATTCAAAAAGGTCCAGGAAATGCTCGTTCCCTGGCCGGAGTTCTCCGCGTCGACCAAAACGCTGGAACTGACGCGGCAGAACATGTTCGACCCCAACCGGGTGCTGCAGGCCGCCGATTTCGAGCGGCAGGCCGAAGAAAAAGTCACCAAGGCTTACACGGAATTCAATAAAGGCAACTACGAGGCGGCGCGCCGCCTGGCGCAGGAGGGCTTGAGCATCCTCGGCAACCACAAGGGGGCCAAGGAGTTGCTCAAGAAAATCGACGCGAAACTAGGAGCCGGGACGCCCGGCGAGGAGAGCACAAGGCCGACGACGGCAACGGCCACCCCCGCCCCGCGCTGAGGCCATCCGCGTGCGTTTTTCGTCGGCGAGGAGTCAGCCGGGCGAAAAAAAAGAGCCAAAGACCGGTCCCGGCGGAGGGTTTTGCTTGACAAAAAAGAGCTTATGAGACAACACCATTGTTGCACAGTCGTAAATTAGGTCTGTTCGTTCGTGGATACACGTTAATACCGTAGACAGTGAATAGAGTCACCAGCTTAAAAGTATGATCGAGGAAGTAGGACGGGCTCTCATGAAGAAAGTTGTTCATGCACACTGGAGCATTCTGGGGGGACTGCTGTTCGTGCTCGCGTTGCCGACCTGCCTGGCCGGCGGGTCGAGTTCGGCCAACCCGGCCAAGGGGAATCGAGCAGTTTTTTTGCCTTCT
>JAMCWS010000213.1:1209-9351 GCA_023480605.1 bacterium | reverse complement strand
CAAGGACCTGCGCGCGCGGCTGGACGGCTGGATGGACGACACGGCCGATTTCATGCGCGGCGGCCAGAATTTCGCCCACTTCCCGGCGAAAGACCGGCGAGTGATGAGTTGAGGACTGCATGACAGAAGGAGTAGCGGGTCACTGTCATGGCGTCTCGGATTTCGGCGCCGCCCTGCCGTGCCACGCATTCGGATAGTCACCCGGAACAGACGCCGATTATGATCAACAATCCGGATTCCCCTCGATCCGGACAGTGGCGCCAGGATCGGCATGGGGCGCCGCGAGATCTATCGCGGCTGGACTCCCGACGGCGGCGCCACCTGGCGCTGGACGGCGTTGACGCGCGACTCGGAAGCCGATAACATCCGCCCGGTCTGCGTGCGCGCCGGCCGCCGCGCCACCATCGCACCGTGGATGCGGGGCCGCTACCGCGCTTACACCGACTTTCAAACCGACATCGCCGGCCTGACTGTGGCGCACGGCCGACATTGATTTTAAAACTCCCGTCCCATCCAGGCCGGCATGGCCGCGCACGGCCGGTCGTGATTGCGCGCCGCACGCCGCGCCGGTAAAATGATGGATAGGGTCCGAGAGAGCCCCGTTCATCATGCGCCCGCGGAATCCAGCGGTACCGGCGTATTGCCCGATGGCGCGTTTCCGCCCGGCGTTCGAAAGGTCAGGGAGCGACCATGAAGCTATCGAATCGTCCGCATACCATCGTGTTCACGATCTTTGGCGCCGGCGGCGATCTCACGCGCCGTAAACTCATTCCAGCGCTTTACAATCTATACCTCGACGAGTGGCTGCCCGACCGATTCGCGATCCTCGGCATCGACATGCGAGAGATGAGCGATGACGATTTCCGCAGCCGTCTGCGCGGAGGCGTCGACGAATTTTCCCGGCGCGGCAGGACCGAGGATGACAAATGGGCTGAATTCGCGGCGCGGCTGGTTTATTTGCGCGCCGGCTTCGATCAGACCGAGGCCTATGTCGATCTGGGGCGGCGGCTGGCCGCCTTGGATCAGCAATGGGGCCAGCCTGCCGCGCATATTTATTACCTGGCGATCCCACCCATGGCGATCGAGACTGTTTGCGATCAACTGCGCCAGGCCGGTTTGACGGTTCCGCCCGACCGGGCGCGCATCGTCGTCGAGAAACCTTTCGGAACCGACCTGGATTCGGCGCGGCGCCTCATCGCCCGCATGAACGGCCTGTTCGACGAGTCCCAGATCTATCGGATCGACCACTTCCTCGGCAAGGAAACCGTCCAGAATATTTTGGCCCTCCGTTTCGCCAATTCGCTGTTCGAACCGCTCTGGAATCGTCGCTACATCGACCACGTGCAAATCACGGTTGCCGAACGTATCGGTGTCGGCCACCGCGGCGGTTATTACGAGGGTGCGGGCGCGTTGCGCGACATGGTGCAGAACCACCTGCACCAGGTGCTGTGCCTGGTGGCGATGGAGGCGCCTGTCTCGTTCAACGCCGATGAGATCCGTAACAAGAAGGTCGACGTCCTGCGCGCGATCCGACCGATCCCTCCCGACCAAGTGAGTCGTTTCGCCGTCCGCGGCCAGTATGGGCCGGGCTGGTTGCGATGCGAACGGGCGGCCGGTTATCGCGAGGAGCCCGGCGTCGCCCCCGACTCAGACACCGAGACGTTCGCCGCCGTCAAATATTACATCGACAACTGGCGCTGGCACGATGTGCCCTTTTATCTGCGCACGGGCAAGCGCCTCCCCGCCCAGGTGTCAGAGGTCATCATCCGGTTCCATCCTGTTCCCCACCAGTCGTTTCCGCCTTCGGCCGCCGGCGCCTGGTCGCCCAATCGCCTGGTCATCCGCATTCAACCCGACGAGGGGATCGAACTGCGTTTCCAGGCCAAGCATCCGGGACCGGTGATGAACCTTTCGGCCGCCGAAATGCGCTTCAGTTACAAAGAAACCTTCCATGCGACGCCGCCCGAGGCCTACGAAACCCTGTTGCTGGACGTGATGATCGCCGACGCCACGCAGTTTATGCGCGCCGACCAGGTCGAGATCGCCTGGAGGGTCATCATGCCGATTCTCGAGGCCTGGAGCACCGTGGCGCCAGGCAATTTCCCCAATTACGCGGCCGGAACGTGGGGGCCCGAGGAAGCGGCGACGCTCATCGCGCGCGACGGGCGAAACTGGGTTCTTCCGACCGTGCCCGACGATCCCGCCGGCGAAGGCGAAGGCGGTGAATAACACCCGCGCACGCCGCGCCCACACCGCGCCCCCCCGGCCTAATCGGGGATGACGATTTTCTCGAGTTCCTCCGCGTCGCCCTTGGGGAAGGACAGCTTCAGTTCCTTAAGGGTCTTGACCAGCAGTTCGGCGATCACGAGGTCGCGATACCACTTGCGGTCGGCGGGGATGATGTACCAAGGGGCCCAGTCGGTGCTGGTGTGGCGGAAGGCATCTTCGAACGCCTCCATATACTGGTCCCAGTGGCGGCGTTCGTTGACGTCGGCGGCCGCGAATTTCCAGTTCCGCGCCGGGTCCTTGAGACGCCGTTCGAACCGCTGGCGTTGTTCGTCTTTCGAGATATGCAGGAAGCACTTGACGATGATGATGTTGTTTTCCACCAGGTGCTTCTCGAAATTGTTGATCTGCTCGAAGCGCTCCTGCCAGAGATTCTTGCGACGGGCGGCCCAGGGGGGGAGGAACTCGGGGTGGACGCGCACGACGAGCACGTCCTCGTAGTGCGAGCGATTGAAGATGACGAACCGCCCGCGCGCCGCCACCGAGTGGTGGATGCGCCAGAGGTAATCGTGATTGGCCTCGACGGCCGAAGGGGCTTTGAAACTGGATACGTGGCACCCCTGTGGATTGACGCCGCTCATCACGTGGCGGATGGTGCCATCCTTGCCGCCGGCGTCGATCGCCTGAAGCACGAGCAGCAGGCCGTATTCGTTGCTGGCGTAGAGCAATTGCTGTTGCTCGGCCAGGTCGGCCTTGAGTTCCCGAAGGCGTTCAGCGGCCTTCTTCTTGTCGGAGCAGAGACTGTTGTCGTCGGGGTCGTGGCGGTCGAGTTTCCACTCGCCCTTGTCCTTTACCTGGTAACGGCCGAGAGTCATGGTTCGATCCTCCCTCGCGTCAGCCGCGGGCGTTCAGTGACACCTTTTGGTTTGTGACCGCAATCGTAACGGATACGCCGGTTGTAAGCGATGCTTTTCTGCATCGGGCGCGAAGGCGGCGGCGATGCGGGAGGGAATTGCGTAAATCGGTCGGTTTATGCGGCGGCGTCCCGGCCAAGCAGCCGGCGGACGAACTCGGCGTTGCGGCGGGCGTCGGCGACCGGGTCCTTCGACGGACTGGACGTTTCGAGGACAATCCAGCCGGCGTAACCGATATCCTTCAACGCCGCGACGATCGGCTCGAAAAAATTCGCTCGATCCTCCAGGTAGCGCGGACCATTCTTGAAGTGAACCTGCGCGATGCGGCGCTTCAACAACCGAATTTCCGCCGGGACGTCGTAACCTTTGCTGACGCCCGTGTTGAATACGTCGTAATAAACTTTGACCGACTCGTGGCCGATGCTGTCGAGGATGCGGATGTTCTCCGCCGCCGGCAACGTATTTTCGATGGCGAGCGTGACGCCGGCTTCCTTCGCGCGCGGCGCGAAGGCGCGGAGGCGTTCGACGACCACGTCGACATCCTGTTGCTTCACCTTTCCGGCGGCGTCGAGAAGGTCGCCTTTGCCAAAGAAGGCGACGAGGACGGTTTGCGCGCCGAGGTCGCGGGCGGCGTCGATGCTCTGCGCCAGCCAGTCCGGGCCGCGCGGGTCGGCGGCGAGCGGCGCGCCGTTGAGCAGCCCCATCATCAAGGACGGGATGGCCAGGCCGGTCTCGCGCATCTGTTCTTTATACCGGCGGCGGACAGCCTCGTCGGCGATCTGCAAACGATCGGCCGCGGGGCCGACGTTCACCTCGACGCCATCCAGCCCGGCCGCTTTGGCCTGCGGCAGATCGATCATGCAACTGCCCAGGCGGAGGCGCGCCGTCTCGGCGGCGTGCGGCTTCGTCATTCCGGACGCCAGGGCCAGCCAAGCCGCCGTCTGCGCGCCGCATGAGATAAATTCGCGTCGAGTTTTCATGGTTAAGCATCCCTGTTGATTGACATGATCCCGATTATGCGCATGGCGCGTTGGAATGTCCGTGCCGTCGCCTAAATGTTGAAACCGGTGAAGTCATACTCGAGTTTCTTGTTTTCCTTCAGCAGTTCGTCCATCGTCAACCGCCCGCCGCGGCGCCCGGCCTCCCGGAACAGGATCGCCGCCAATTGCGTATTCACGGCGCGGTCGACGGTTTCGTTGGCGTAGACGCCCTCGGTCAGGTACTGATAGTAGCGCCAGACATTGCGCTCGACGCCCGCGGCGTAAGTATTTTCAACCGTGCCGCCGCCGTGCTTCGGGCCGCCGCGGATGTAAGCCTTGCCCGTATACGGCATCAGGGCGCTGGCCGCATCGCCCATGATCTTGCAGACCAGGCCGCCGCTGCCGGTCAGGTCGCAGTTGTTCTTGAGCGACTGATGCTGGTGGGTCCAGACGAGGCCGTCGTCGAATCGCGCGACGGTCTGCAACACATCGATGCCGTCGAGCACCGGATTCGGCCGCTTGATGTCGGCCAGGCCCATGGCTTCCGCCGGCGCCCTGCCCAGCACCCAGACGGCCAGGTCGATCGCATGCACATCGAACTGCGCGCAGGCGTCGGCGCCGAGGACGCGGTCGAACAGCCAGAGCGATTTGCGCAGCCGTTCGGGTTTGGCCATCTCGCGCGTCGGTTCGGGCCATTGCCCGGCGATGCCATAAGTGCAAATGTAAGCGATTCGGCCAAGGCAGCCGTCGCCGATGTTCCGGCGCATCTCGATCAGCACCGGGTCGGTCGGCGCCTGGAAATCCACCATGAACTGCTGTTTGCGGGCGCTTGCCTCCCTGGCGGCGTCGCGCACGGTCGTGCAGCCGGGCACATCCACCGCGACCGGCTTGGCCATGTAAACATGTTTGCCGGCGGCCACGGCGGCCTTTACGTGCTCGGGCAGGAAGTAGGGGGGCGTCTCGGCGGCCACGATGTCGACGTCGCTCTCGATCACCTTCTTGTAGCCGCCCAGGCCGCTGAATCGCCGGTTTTTGGCAATGCCGTAGGTTTCGCCGAACTTGTCGGCATCCTCCGGGAAGTAATCGCAACAGGCGGCGATCTCGAAGCCGCCGTGCTGTTTAAAGTATTTGGCCACCCAATTGCCCCGATGGCCCAGGCCGATCACGCCAACCTTGTACTTCCTGCTGATCCGGGGTGGCGGCGTTGGCGTCGGCGTGGATTTGGATTCGGCTCCAAGGGCCGGGATGGCGCCCATGGCCGCCATCGCACCGGCGGCCGCCAGGGTGCCGCGCAGGAAGTCGCGGCGCGAACTCGCCGCTTGCGCGTCGATCAGTTGATGTTGTGATTCGGGGCCATTCATCGTGGTCTCCTCGGATTCCGAATTGGATTAGACCTTCCGTTTCACGGATATCGCCGCATCGCTTGCGCCGTCCCCGCGGTTCGAATACGCCAAACACGAAAAACCGAACCGGTTCGGTCACCCCGTCCAAATGCCAATCCTATGCTGGAACGAAGCGAATCGGCGCGGGATTTTATCTTCAATAAATCGCCCGGAGGGCGCAATCAAGGATTATTTCGATTCGGTGCGGAAGCCGTCCGCAAGACAAGTCGATCCGCGGCGAATAAAAGCACAGGCGCCGGATCGGTTGATCCGGCGCCCGGGCGATCGACGGGGTGGTCGTGGCGGAGAGGCGGCAATTATTGCAGGAGTTTCAGGACTCCCTGCGTGCTGGTGTTGGCCTGGGCCAGGATCGCGATGCCGGCCTGCTGCAGGATCTGGTTGCGAGTCAGGTTGGCCGTCTCGGCGGCGAAGTCGGCATCGCGGATGCGCGAATCCGACGCGGACAGGTTTTCGGCGATCGACTGCAGGTTCTGGATGGTCTGGTCGAGCCGGTTGGTGGTGGCGCCCAAGCGGGCCCGGATGGTGTTGATCTGATCGAGGGCGTTGTCGACGATGTCGATGGCCAGGTTGGCGCCGCTGACGGTCGCCACCGTTAGATAGCAGAGGGCGGTGGTGGCCGATTCGGAATAGGTCGTCGCACTGAGGCCCGCCTTGCTCGGGGCCGTCCCGGTGACCACGATGTCGTCGGCCGACGTGATCTGGACTCCGCCGCCCTGGGTGACGGCGAAGTCGCCGTCGGTGGCGCGCAGGCCCAATTCGTCGCCGACCGAACCGGTCGTGGCCACGTCGATGTTGCGCCCGTCGGCGGCCTCGAGGATCAGGCTGCCCGTGGCGCTGACCGAGGCCGTGACGCCGGTCTGGTTGGATTTGGCGTTGATGGCGTCGACCAGGTCGCCGTTGGAGTCCTTGTTCTGGATCGTGATGGCGCTGTCGAAAATGTCGATGCCATTGATCGTGAGTTGCTGGGGCGTGGCCGCCCCGGGGTCGATGGTGCCGCCGGCCACCGCCGCGACGGCGCTGTATGTGGTCGTGGTGGCCAGGGCGGTTACGCCGGTCTCGGCGGACTTGACGTTGATGGCCGCGGCGATCGCGATGGCCGAAGCCGAGGCGTTGACCGACGAGATCCCGTCACTTGACGACGTGCCGATGTCGACGCCGTTGATCACCAGCTCGCCGCTGGCGAGCGCCGTGCCCGGGGTGGCGATCGTGCCGGTGGTGCGAGCCACCATGCCGATCTGCGTGGTGCGCAAGTCACCCGTGTTGATGCTGATGGTCTGGTTGGCTTCGGCGCCGACCTGGAGTTGCTTGGACGTGAAGGTGCCGTCGAAAAGCTTGGTGCCGTTAAACTCGACAGTGCTGGCGATGCGGCTCAGTTCTTCGAGGTGTTGATTGACTTCCTCGTTGAGGGCCAGCCGGTTGGACGTCGAGTTGGTGTCGTTGGCCGACTGGATCGCCAATTCGCGGACGCGCTGTAAAATCTCCGTGTGGATCGCCAATTCGCGGACGCGCTGTAAAATCTCCGTGTAAGAGTTCATGGCGCTTTCGGCCGTGCCGATCAGGCTCAGGCCGTCGTTGGAATTGCGCACCGCCTGGTTGAGGCCGCGGATCTGCGACCGCAAACCCTCGGAGATGGCCAGGCCCGCCGCGTCGTCGCCCGACCGGTTGATGCGCAAACCCGACGACAGCCGTTCCATGGATTTGTTGTATTGCGCCGTCGATTGTTGCAGATTGCGCTGGGCGTTCAAGCTCGCAATGTTGGAAACTACCGGTAGAGCCATCTTTCATCAATCTCCTTGTTCGCGGCGTAGTGCCGACTTCCGTGTGGCGCCGGGGTCATTCCGCTTCGGCGCGGCCAGTGGCGGAGGGCATCGGCGCGTCAAGCCTTTTGCCCCGCTCCGCCCCTCTGAGCAAGGCACGGGCCAAATAACCGTCTTCGCCCCGCGCCGGGGCGCCAATTCCCTCCCCGCGGGTCGCCCTGTATCTTGATATAGAACTGAAAATAGTTGACTTATGAGGCGAGTGAACGATATTCGAAAGCGCGACGGCATCACATGAATAGTCCCAGAAAAATAGGTCAGCCTTTTGGTAACCCGGCAAATACGTATTGTTTTCTTGACGGCCGGCAGAAATTACTGCCGCCTCGTTGTCAACTTTTTGGCGAACGGTCGCGCGCCGCGCCCTGGGTAGGAGTGGGGATCATTGAGGCAGTCATGCCTGGCGGTCCGGCCTATCGTAACTCCAGCACCTGGCATTGGCCGTCGGCGCGCGGCACGCGTAGGACGCGGCCATCCACCGGAAGCGCCACGGGGTCGCGCGCGCCGGTAAAGTCGGTTCGCCGGACGAGGACGCGGTCGTCCAGGCGCAACCCCGACACCACCGGTCCGGGGGCGGCGGGCACGTCGAACGTCACCGGCACGCCGCGGTCGAGGAATTCGCCCCAGGCCTGCGCGGCCGCCCACGTGGCGTGGAGCAGGCGCACTTCCTCGGCCTGTTCCTCCGGCCGGCACCAGAGGAAAAACGTGTCGGCGCCGCGCAGGAGCATGTGCCAGAGGAGTTCCCTGTAGACGGCCTGGCTCATCTGGCGCGCCGCCGGCAGGCCCTCGCCCGCCCCGCCGTCGT
>JAMCWS010000213.1:0-1199 GCA_023480605.1 bacterium | reverse complement strand
GCAGTGGACGAAGGCGACGATGGGCACGCCGGCGGGGGTGTGGCGGCCGGCGTTGCTCGCCACCAGCAGGCCGTTGTAGAACCAGCGGTAATCGCCCGGCTCGAAGTCGTACCAGTTCCACGTCCACGACCAGGGGTAGACCACCGGCATGGCGAAGGTGTAGCCCGTGCCGGCGAAGTCGTTGGCCCAGTGGCGATAGCGCGCCCGCTGGTCGCGGCGCGCGGGCTGGCCCGGCACGTAGCGTTCGAAGTAGTCATACCAGTAGCGCCAGCCATCGTGGGGATACACGGCGTAGTTGCCCACCAGCGCCCGGGGGAAAAGCTCCCGGATCGGCGCGGCGAAAGCCTCGCGCTGGAGGCGCGAGCGGATGCGGCGGAGGGCGTCCTGGTAAGCCAGGAAGTCGGCATCCTCCCCCAGCCGTTCGCGGCAAACGACGCAGCGTTCGCTGGCCTCGCGCGCGTGGTTCCACTCCAGCGGACCGTCGATTTCCCAATCGGCGAAGACGAAATCGACCGGCAGCCCTTCGCGGGCGTAGGCGCGCGCGAAGCCCTCGACCTGCGCGCGGATGGGGGCGACGCGCCCCTCGAGGCGGAAGGGACAGCCCATTGGCTGGTCGCCGAAGGTGTGGTCGAAGAACGGCTTGCCGGCGGCGTCGAGGTGAGCGGTGGCTTCCGATCCGTCAAAGAAACGGTTGAGCGTCTGGGTCGCGTTGATGCTCACGCGCTGGCCGAGTTTCTTTTGTGCGCGCGCCACGGCCAATCCGGCCGCCAGGCTGCCTTCCGCGTCGCGCGGATCCCACGAGCAAATCAGCCCCACCCCGCGCCGCGCCAGCAGGCCCACGAGCTCTTCGGCGCGCGCCGGATCGAGCCGGCCCGGGTCCATGGCCGGCCAGAGATAAAGCGGCAGGCGCCCCGCAAGGTCATGCTCGAGCGGCTTCGTCTCGTCGAGCACCAACTGAATGCTTTTCGGCCAGGGCATCGGTTCCCCCTCCGCCGCCGGCCGCGGAGCAAACCAGACGGCGGCGGCCAGCGCGTTAAACGCGAAGACGGCAAGGCGGCGTTTCATCGGCTTTTTTCCGCCCGCGGCGATATGGAGGCGCCCAGTTGCCCAATTGCCGCGGCGATTTGGCCGCGCAGGGCGTCGTAGTCCTCGAAGCGCCAGCCGTTGGGCACCTTGTGGTCGCCGCGCACGATCCTGCG
>JAMCWS010000079.1 GCA_023480605.1 bacterium | reverse complement strand
CCGCGCGGGGATCGCGCACGCATCCGCCCGAAAGCAGGATAGTAAGTGACCGGGCTGTTCCCGAATGAAGTCATGATATACCAACGACCGATGGCAAATGCGACAATAATATCGACCTTCCGCCGGGTGCGGGCGCATCGCGCGTCCGTTGATGATCGGCGTAAAACGCAGGCGGGATGCGCACCGGCGCGGGCCGAAGTCGATTTCATTTGCGACTCGATTCGCGAAGGGGGTAAAAAATCAGCGTACTGGCGCCTTCGATTCCTATTGCGCGCGGCGGACTTACGCCACGGAAGGGCTGTCGATGAGTTTCTGGAAGACTGTTGGATTGGTGGGCGTCGCCGCCGTTTTGCTGTGGCTCCTGGCGCCGCGGCGCTCGAGCGACGTGAGGGACGCGAGCGTTCAGGAAATCATTTACATGGGCCAGGGGGCCCAACTCCAGAATATTTTCAGCGACATGTTCACGGCCTTCGAGCGCCACAGCATCGAAGCCCACCGCAAAGACCCATCCAAACCGATCTACCGCCTCGTTCTCAGCCAGCAGGGTACCTCCGACGTCGACATGACGGCCGATCCGACGCGGTTCATGATCAGCGTGGCCGGCGGCATGCCGCCCGACGTCATTTTCTTTGACCGTTTCGCCCTGGGCGAATGGGCCGTCCGCGGCGCCTTCACCCCCCTCGACCCCTTCATCGAAGCCGATCTGAAGGCCGGCCGCGCCGACGCCATCCGCCCCGGCGGCTATTACAAAGGCGGCCTGGGACGAGTGCCTTTACAAGGGACGGCCCTACGGCATCCCGCATGACATCGACGACCGGGCGCTCATGTATAACAAGGACATGTTCCGCCGGGCGGGTCTGGTCGACGCCCGGGGGGAACCCGCCCCGCCGCGTACGTGGGAGCAGTTGCGCGATTACGCCAAGCGCCTCACGCAATACGACGAGAACGGCAACATCAAGGTGCTCGGTTTCTCGCCCACTTACGGCAACGCATGGCTCTACATGTATAGCTGGATGAACGGCGGGGAATTCATGAGCACCGACGGGCGCACGTGCACGCTGGGCGACACGCTCAACGTCGAGGCGCTCACGTTCATGCGCGACATCGCCCGCGACCTGGGGGGCTACGACAAAATCAAGGCCTTCGAGTCGAGTTTCATGACCGCGGCGCTCGATCCGTTCATCACCGGCAAAGTCGCGATGCGCATCGACACGGTCTACGCGCTGAAGGGCTTCGTCCCCTACAGCCGCGATCTGAACTTCGCCGTCGCCCCGCCGCCGGTTTCGGCGCGCCAGATCGCCAAGGGCCAGACGGCCACCTCGTGGTCGGGGGGATGGGCCTACGCCATCCCCTATAACGCCCGCCACAAGCAGGCCGGCTGGGAATTCATCCGCTTCATGCAGAGCGACGAGGGCTGGCGCTTGTACTGCGAAGCCGAGCGGGAGGCATCCGAATCGCAGGGCTACGCCTACATCCCGCCGATGATTCCCATCATCCGGGTCAACGAGCAGATCAGCCGCAAGTATGTACTGGACAATCCGGCTTTCCCGGAAAAATTCAAGAACCCCTACAAGGTTTTCATGAGCCTGCTGCCGATCAGCCACTTCCGCCCGGTGACGCCGGCGGGCCAAGTCCTCTGGCACCGGCACGACATCGCCACCCAGGAGGCGCTCTACGGCAAAAAGACGCCCTCCCAAGCGCTGGACGAGGGCGCCGCGATCGTGCAGCGCGAGTTGGATCGCCTCACGCAGCCCCCCCACGGCCGACCGATCCGCTGGAGCTTGTTTTTCGTCGCCTATGGCCTGCTGATCGCCGGGACGGCCGGGGGCGCCTATTTCTGGGACACGCACATGGGATTCCGGCGCCGCCTGGCAGCCGTTTTCCGGCGCCGCCCGGAGACCGCCGGCGGCACGCTCGAAGGTTCCGGAGGCGGTTACTTCCGGGCCCAATGGAAATGGGGGGTTCTTTTCACCGCGCCCTGGCTTCTGGGTTTCGTCGTCTTCGGGGCCGGTCCGATGCTCTACTCGATCCTGATGAGCTTCTGCGATTACGACGTCATCAACCCGGCGCGCTGGATCGGCCTGGAGAACTACCGGCGGATGTTCACCAGCGACGAACTCGTGCCCAAGTCGTTCTACAACACCCTCCTGATGGCGATCGGCGTGCCGCTGGGGATGACGGTTTCGCTGGCGATGGCGCTGCTGCTCAACATGCGCGTGCGCGGCGTGGCCCTTTGGCGCACCTTGTTCTACCTGCCGGCGATCGTACCGTTCGTGGCCTCCATCATGCTCTGGACGTGGCTGTTCAATCCCGTCGGCGGGGTGTTCAACAAGGCGCTGGCGCTCCTCGGCCTGCCCGGCCCCAACTGGCTGCAGTCGGAAACCTGGAGCAAGCCAGCCCTCATCATCATGGGCCTGTGGGGCGCGGGGGGCCAAATGCTCATCTGGCTGGCCGGCCTCAAGGGCATCAGCCAGCACTACTACGAAGCCGCCGCGATCGACGGGGCCAGCCTGCGCCAGCAGTTCCGCTACATCACGCTGCCGATGCTGACGCCTTACATTTTCTTCAACCTGGTCATGGGCCTCATCGGCGTCTTCCAGATTTTCGAGTCGGCCTACATCATGACCAAGGGCGGGCCGGTCAACTCGACCCTCTTTTACGTCTATCACCTGTTCAACAACGCTTTTCGTTACGGTCACATGGGCTACGCCTGCGCGATGGCCTGGATCCTGTTCCTGATCATCATGGCGTTGACGGTCATCCAACTCAAGCTCTCACGCCGCTGGGTCCACTACGATTCGGAGTGAGGCAAGGGCCGCCCGTCCGGCCGAACAACGAAGCCATCGAGAGGTAAGCACCGACAACAACCATGCAAGCTGGAAAATACCGCAGCCTCCGACTGGGCGCCTACCTGCTTCTAATCGCGGGTTCGCTCCTCTTTTCTTTTCCGTTCATCTGGATGGTGATGACCAGCGCCAAGGTCGACTCGGAGTTGTTCACGGAAAAGTTCGAGCTGCTGCCGGGCACGCCCAACCACAAGCCGCGCTCGCCCTTCATCGACCACCACGAGTATCGTTACGCCGTCACCGACCTGACGCGCCCCCACCTGGCCCTGATCGGTAAGGTCGTGCGCGACGCCAAGTATCCCATCCCCCCGGGCATCGACGAAAAAGAAGTCATCGCCGAGTTGACGCGCGGCTTCGCCCGTAAGCTCGAGCAGGTGCTGCCGCCGTCGGTCTGGGAAGCGGGCCCGGCGGCCATCGAGCGCGAGGCGCGCAAACAGGCGACCTTCGAAAACCTGCGCGCCATTTTCGACCGGGTCTACCGCATCCTGATGATCGGCCAGTTGCGCATCCGTTCGAATCAATTCCAGGAGCAGGAACTGGGCGCGGGGGTGCCGTTTTCCCAGCGCTTCGTGAACAAAACACCCGAGGTGCTGAGGCTCGTCGACGGCAAGGACCGCGCCACGCCCTGCGCCTACGCCAGTTACGATTTCAGCAAGGGCGACCACTGGCGGCTCGAGCAGACCTTCACGACCAGCTTCGACGTCCACGAATTGCAGCGCCTGCGCCTTTACGCCCGGCCCGACGACAACTGGCACCGCCTTTATTGCCACGTCGAAAAGTTGGGCGCGCTCTACGAGGCGGTGCGGCCGACGGCGTTCGCCAACTACGACTGGGCCGCCATCGGCCAGTGGCAGGAACCCGGCCCGGAGGACGATACCAACAAGATCAAGTTCTGGACCCACCTTAAGGAGATCGACCGCGGGCCGCAATACGAGAGCGATCCGCACAAGCTCAAGGTCATTTTCGAAACACGCCGCAGCAACGCGCTGCAAGCCTGGTGGTCCAAGATCAACAACAATTTCTACCGCACGCTGGCCTTCATGGACGTCTGGCGCTACACCGCCACAAGCCTCTACCTGGTGATCCTTAACATCACGCTGACGATGCTGTCATGCTCGCTGGTGGCTTACTCGATCACGCGCCTGCGCTGGCCGGGGCGCGACTTCTGCTTCATCCTCATGCTGGCCACGATGATGATCCCCGCGCAGGTGACCCTCATACCGGGTTTTCTTATCTGGAAGACGCTGGGATTCTACAACACGCTCGTGCCGCTGTGGCTGGGGGCGGCCTTCGCCGCGCCGTTCTACGTCTTCCTGCTGCGCCAGTATCTCAAGGGCGTGCCCAAGGACCTGGAGGACGCGGCCTACATCGACGGCTGCAGTTACTTCCGTATCTACTGGCATATCATGTTGCCGCTCATGAAGCCCACCCTGGCCGTCATCGCCATCTGGACCTTCATGGGCGCCTGGAACAACTTCATGGGGCCGCTGATCTACATCGCCGACCAGCGGCTTTATCCGCTGGCATTCGGGTTGTTCGCGTTCTCGACGATGACCTCGAGCAACCCGGCCCTGACGATGGCCGGCTCGTTCATCATGACGATGCCGATCATCATCATTTTCTTTTTCGCCCAGCGCTACTTCATCGAGGGCATCACCCTGACGGGCATGAAAGCCTGAAACGTCCAACGCCGCTTTTCGAATAATCCAAGCTACAGCTTGACATTCGTCTCGCAAATGCGCGAAGGTGCGAAGATGAAAAATCGATCACATCTCTCCGCATCGCCGGTGATCACGAACGAGTCTCCGCGATTCGCGGAAAGCGTGAAGACTGGTATTATACATACAGAGGCACAGCGCGGCGGAGCCGCAACCAAAATGCCGCAAATCCTGGTTGGAGTTCAAGCTTCAGCTTGGCATCAAAAAACATCGTTACGCGATGGACCGCCCAGTAGAAAGCCGGCAATGCTGAATCCGCTGGAGTTTCCTGAAAATCTTGGCGTCAGTGCAAGAAACGAAAGGTTGGTATTATAAAGACAACGGCCGGCATGGGTGAAACGGCATACATCCGTTTATGAATTGGATTACGGGTAAGATGAAAGTCTCTCTCTTTAGCCAAAGCCTGTTCGCCCTGCCACTTGCGGAGGCAATCCAGGCAACGGCCGACGCCGGCTTCGAGGCTATCGAACTCGCATGCGCATCCCCTCACCTGAACTATGAAACAGCAATCGGCCATCCGGAAGAAGTGGCGACGGAGATCCGGCGTGCCGGTTTAGCGGTGTCAGCCCTGTCGCTTTTCAACAATTTCACCGACGGCGCGCAACTCCAACAACAGGTCGAAATGGCAGCCACATTTATCGCCTTGGCGCCATTGTTCCAGACGCGGATAATCAAGTTAACCCCGGGGCCGCCCGATTCGTTCCATGGAGAGGAAGAGCATTGGCGGCATCTCGCGGAGGCCATCGACAAACTTGCGATAAATGCCAGAAAGGCCGGCGTGAAGCTCGCATTTGAAACTCATATGCGACAGCTTACCGACACCTTGGCTTCGTCCAAACGGCTGCTCGATATGTCGCCGGAGGATTGCGTCGGCCTTACCGTTGATTTCTCGAATTTGCGTTTTGCCGGCGAAAATATGCCGGAGGTTATCGCACAACTGCAGGGACGCATCGTTCACACGCATCTTAAGAATGGGTATATCGATTCAGGCGGCGGCTGGCATTTTCAGGCCCTGGATACAGGGATGACCGACTACGCCGAAATCATTCGGCTGTTGCGGAAGTCGAATTATGACGGCTATCTCTCCATTGAATGTCTGGGACCGGAAAGTCGCACGCATCCCGGGCAAACGGCCCGGAACGACCTGAGGATACTGAACCGATACTTGCGGCAATACGATGAATCGCCCGAAACATGAACGGGAGGGCCGTGGACGCGATGAAAAACGCCACTGAAATCACGATTGAGGGTGTTCGGAAAAAGGTCTCCAGCCTGGCCCTCGGCACGGCGTTTTACCAATTGAAAGCCAAGGATACATGTTTCAACATTCTCGACTCCTTTGCGGAGGCGGGCGGCACGCTGATTGATACCGCTCGCGATTACGGTGAAAGCGAACAAGTCATCGGGCTGTGGTTGGAAGCGCGAAAGGACCGCGGCCAGATCGTGTTGATTACAAAAGGGGGCCAAGGCAAGTACTATGGCTTGAGTCCGGAGGATTTCGCCCCAACCCTTGAACGGGAATTAACCGCAAGTCTGGAACGCCTTCGGACCGATTCTGTCGACTTGTATCTCCTCCACCGGGACAGTCCCATGGTGGCCGCGGGCGACATCATCGAGTATCTGAATAAGGAATTGGCACGGGGCCGCATACGGGCCGCGGGTGTCTCCAACTGGGAATACCACCGAATCGCTGAAGCCAATGAATATGCCCGCGCGCACGGTCTGAAAGGTATCGCCGCGGTAAGTAATAACCTTAGTCTGGCTGTGCCGACCGGTCCGTTTTATCCCGGCTTGGTATCAGTTGACCAATCCGGCGAAAAATGGCATGAACGAACCCGAATACCCCTCATCGTTTGGTCGGCTCAGGCCCGAGGCTTCTTCACCGGCCGATATAGTATGCAATTGAATGACCCGAACCAGCGGGATCGAGATCCCTTCGCGGCGCGAATGATCGAGATATATTCAACGGACGATAATCTCGAACGGTTGCGGCGGGCCACAGAAATGGGAAAGAACAAGGGAGGTTATACGGCGACGCAGATTGCACTGGCCTGGTTGCTCCACAAGCCTTTTCCGTTGGCGCCGATCGTGGGCGCTCGCGATGAACGCGAACTCGCATCCTGCATCCAGGCCACGGAAATCAAGTTGACCGATGCGGAAGCACAATGGCTGAACTTGGAAGTATAGAATATAATCCCGCCGTTCTCCACCGTTGCGGGTAATCCGTTATTTCGCCAGCGTCCCCCCCACCCGCGCGTTGGCCTCCCCCAGCGCCTTGAGCATGAAGGCATTATGGTTGTCGGCCGTGATTATCATGACCGGCTGGCTTGGCAGGTCGAAGTTCCACAACGCCGCCAGGCCGACGTCGTTCTTCTCGATCGCCGCCAGGAGCGCCTCGAACTGGGTTCGGCGCGCCTCGCTGCCCGCCGACGCGCCCGGCGCGGGGCCGAACTCGCCGATAAACAACGGCTTGCCCGCTTTGTGCGCCACGCCGGCGCAGTAAGCGATGATCCCGAGCGGATCCAGTCCCGCCGGGCCGTTGTGTTGCTTGCCGTCGGCCTCGGGCCAGTAGACGTGGCCCGAGAGCGTGTCGATCGGGTCGGGGTTGTCGGCCAGCAGCATTTCGGTCCATTGATTCCGCGTGTCGGGCGTCCACGAGGCTTCGTGAAGGTTGTGCCATGCGGCGGTGCGGGGCAGCGAGTCGCCGGTGAAGAGCGGTCGGGCCGGGTCGAGTTTGCGTACCGCCTCGCCGAAGGTCCGGTAGGCGGTCATGACGGCGGGGCGGCGGATCTTGTCGCGCGCGGTGCGCGCGGCCGGCGTGCCCAGGCGCGGAACGACGCGCCCCCGGCCCTGATCGGCTCCCGGCAGGTCGGCCTCGAGCAGGTATTCATTGCCGAATTCCCAACCCCAGAGGGCCGCCGAGTTGCGGTAACGCCCCACCATTTCATCCACGTAGGTCCGCATGAGGGCATGGGTGCGGCTGGCGGGGTTGCCCCACTCGCTGAGCGGCTCGCTCGCCAAGTCGGGCACGGTTGAAAAATACCAGAACAGGCTGGGGATGAGGCCCAGGCCGCGGCGCTCGGCTTCGGCCACGAACTCGTCCATGAGGCCGAAATAGCGCGGCCGGTCCTTGCGGTAAAGCGCCCAGTCGGCCGGCCAGAAGCCGCCGGCGTTGAAGCGGATGAAGGGGATGCCGTGGCCACGCAGGACGGCGAACCCCTCTTTCCAACTCATGTCGGCCGGGTCGGGCGGGCGCCCCTCGCTGCCGATCCGGCGGATGAAGGCGCTGAAGTAGTTGATGCCGATGGCGCGCACGGGCCGGCCGCCCTTCACGAACCATCCCCCGGCGACGCCCAGGCCCGGCGACGCGGCGAAACCGGTCGATTCCGGAGTCGCCGCTCCCGGAACGGTCGCCGTCGTGGCGGTCGTGGCGCGATCGGCCGCCCTCGTCGGCCGCCCGGCCATCAAGCCCCCCGCCAAGCCAACCATTCCAGCCAAAATGTCACGGCGTTTCATCGTGCCGCCTCCCCTTTTACGCGGTCGCTCCCGCGCTGTTCCAACATGTGACCGGTATCGAGCCCGCGTGCGGCCCCGCCGGGCTCTCCCAGCGGATCGTTCGTTCTTCGCCCGGCAGCAGGTCAAAATAGTTGTCCTCGAAATCCAGGTCGGCCGCCAGCGTCACGACCCGGGCGTAATGGTCGGTGGCGATGCGCAGTTCGCCGGCCGCGCCCTCGGTGGGGCCGCTCACGCGCAGGCGTGCCGGCGGCGGGGCCATCTCTCGCGGCAGACCGTCGAACAACCAGGCGCGGTCGGCGCCCCGATCGCCGCCCGGCGCATCGCCGGCGCATCCATAGTCGAGGTCGGCCACCAGCACGGCGTCGCGCGCGAGGAGCGGGCCGATCTCGGCGCGAGTCGGTTCGCGGACCACCGCCGCCGCATTGGCCGCCACCGCCACCGGCACATGCGTCTCCCAGCGCGGCGGCCCCGACCAAGGCTGGACGCGCAATCGCAGGCTGCCCACCACCGGCGCCAGACGGTCGTTGATCACCCAGACGCGCCACCGGTCGCCGGCGTCTTCGATCGAGGCGATGACCGGCTGGAAGGCGCGCCGCGCCGCGTGCCAGGCGGCCTTGGCGTTGCCCCACCAGTCGATCATGCTCCACCCGCTGGCCGGCCAGTTGTCGTTATACATCCAATACTGCACGCCGCTGCAGTCGAACTTGCGCCGGCGCACGCTTTCGGTCGTGAGGCGCACGAACTCGTATTGAACGTATTCCATGTGGGCGATTCGGCGGTCGTTGCCCTCCGGCGGGCCGAAGAGCGCCGCGGCCGTGCGCTCCAGCATCCGGTAGTGCGTCTGGTCGTCGATGCCGTTGTAAGGATTATCCTTGGTGTGGTATTCCCACATGGCTCCCCCAGGATCGGCCAGGTCGGCCTCGGTCATGAATTTAAGCAGCACATGTTTGGGCGGCGCTCCCGGCACGGCCGATTCGCTCAGGAACCGCCCCCCCAACCGGGCGATCCGCTCCCGGTAGTCGGTCTTGTCGGAGCGGTGGAAATCGGCGTCGTACCAGGCCGAGCGATGGCAGTCGCCGGCCAGGGGCGAGTTGTTGGGGTTGCCGCCGTATGGGCTGGTTACCCGGTAGGGGCGGGTGGGGTCGAGGCGCCGGCAAAGCGGTTCGCTGATATCCCGCGCGATTTTCTTGCCTGGAAATTCCGTCGCCGGGTCCGAATTCATCCCCAGTTCGTTGTTACCGCACCAGAAGGCCAGGCTGGCGTGGTTGCGCAGCAGGCAGATGGCCTGTT
>JAMCWS010000235.1 GCA_023480605.1 bacterium | reverse complement strand
TCGGCCGCGTCGCTTTACGAAACCTTCGTCAACCCCGGTTCGGCATACCGGGGCAAGCCCTTCTGGGCATGGAATGGCCGGCTCGATCCGGCCGAACTGCGCCGCCAGGTGCGCGTCTTCGAGCGCATGGGCATGGGGGGCGCCTTCCTGCATTCACGCGTCGGACTGGCCACGCCGTTCCTCGGCAAGGACTGGTTCGACGCCATCCGCGCCGCCGTCGACGAATCCGCCCGCCTGGGGATGGAGGCCTGGATTTATGACGAAGACCGCTGGCCGTCGGGTTCGGCTGGGGGACTGGCCACGCAGGACCCGCGCCACGCCATGAAATACCTGACGATGCGGATCGTGCCCGCCGGGGGATTCGTCCGGCCCGAAGGCTTCCTGGGTGCGTGGCAGGCCCGCCTCGACGGCCAGGTTGCGCGCGACGTCCAGCCTTGGCGTGAAAACGAATCCGGGGCCCCTCCGCCGGAAGAAGCCCGCCTGCTCGTTTTCGCCGTCGAACCGATGGCCCCCAGCACTTGGTATAACGGCGCGGCTTACCTTGACACGCTGTCGCACGAGGCCGTCGGCCACTTCATCGATGTGGCGTACGCCCCCTACATCATGGAGACGGGTGGTCAGTTCGGCAAGGCCATCCCGGGATTTTTCACCGACGAGCCCAACTTTCTGCCCGTCGAAGCCTCCATGCGGCGCGACCTGTCCCGCCCCTGCCTTCCCTGGACGCCGGAGTTGCCGCGCGTCTTCCGCCGGCGATACGGCTACGATCTGCTGGAGCATCTGCCCGAGTTGTTTATCGAAGTCGAGGGGAAACCGCTTCCCCGCGCCCGTCTTCACTTTCGCGATTGCGTGACGGCCTTGTTCGTCGACGCCTTCCCGCGGCAGATCGCCGACTGGTGCGCCGGCCAAGGGCTGGCGCTCACCGGCCATGCCTTGCTCGAGGAACCGCTCCACGCCCAAACGCTCTGCACAGGGTCGGCGATGCGTTTTTACGAGCCGATGCAGATCCCCGGCGTCGACATCCTGACCGAGTTCAGTTACGAATACGACACCGTCAAGCAGTGCGCGTCGGTCGCCCACCAGATGGGGCGGCGCTGGATGCTGTCGGAGCTTTACAGCCGCACGGGCTGGGATTTCCCGTTCGAGGGCTACAAGGCTTTGGGCGACTGGCAGGCCGCCCTGGGGGTGAACCTGCGTTGCCATCATCTTTCGTGGTACTCGATGCGGGGCCAGGCCAAACGCGACCGGCCGGCCTCGATCAACTTCCAGTCGCCCTGGTGGGGGCAATGGCGCGTTGTCGAAGATTACTTCGCGCGCCTCAACGTCCTGCTGGCCGCGGGCCGGCCGGTGCGCCGCCTGCTGGTCATCCATCCCATCGAAAGCATGTGGCTTCGCCAACGGCCCTGGATCAACGGGTTGGGCAGCTTCGACATGCACGGCGACAAGCACGAAGACGTGCGCGCCCTCGACCGGATGCTGACCGACTTGCGCGATGGGCTTTTACAGGAACACATCGACTTCGACTACGGCGACGAAGAGATGATGAGCCGGCTGGGAGCGGTGCGGGCGGATGGCGGGGCGGCGCGGTTGGCCGTCGGCCAGGCCGATTACGACGCCGTGCTGGTTCCCCCGCTCCTGACCATCCGCCCTTCGACCCTGCGCCTGCTCGAAGCGTTCCGCCAGGCGGGAGGCAAGGTCGTTTTCGCCGGCGAACCGCCGGCGGCCGTCGACGGCGCGGCGTCGGATGCCGCCCGGCGCCTGGCCGGCGAATGCGAGCGCGCGCCGCGGGAGCGGGCCGCCATCGTCGGCGCGGTCGAGGCGGCCGTGCGGCGGGTGTCGATCCGCACGGTCGGCGCGGGTGAAAACTCAGCCGCCACCGCCGGCGCCACCGGGGGTGGCGGCGCCACCATGGATGGCGAGGCGCCCAAAGTGCTTTACATGCTGCGCGAGGTGGGCGCCGACCAAGTGTTATTCATCTGCAACACCGACCGCACGGCGCCGGCAGGGAGGTTGGCTATACGCGTGCGCAAACCCGACGGGGCAGCGGGCGGCGGTGCGCTCCAGGCGGCACGTTGGAACCCCGCCGACGGGGGGCGCAAGGCGATCGCGGCGACGGATGAGGGCGACTGGACCGCTTTGGGCGCCGATCTGCCGGCCTCGGGCAGCGCCCTGTTTGTCATCGGCCCGGTGGTCGCCGAAGGCCTTCCCGCGGCGGCTTCATGGCTCGAAGCGCGCCGAACGGCGCTGGGGCCGATCGAAACAATACAACTGGGCGAGCCCAACATCCTCGTCCTCGACCGACCCCGCTACCGCATCGGCGAGGGCGACGAGCAGGGGCCGCTCGAGATCCTCAGGATCGACCGGGCGGTGCGCGAGGCGGCCGGTCTGCCCCAACGCGCCGACGATATGATTCAGCCCTGGGCACGCCCGCCAGCCAGCCAGGGACCCGCGGTGGATGTGGCGTTGCGCTACCCGTTCCGGATCGAGGCGCTCCCCCCGGGGCCGATCGATCTGGTCATGGAGGATCCCGAGCACTTCGAAATCCGCCTCAACGGCGCGCCGGTCGGCCACGGCGTCGGCGACACCGGCGAGGGCTGGTGGGCCGACCCCGCCCTGCGCCGGGTGCGGCTTGACGCGCCTCTCCTCCGCCTGGGAGAAAACGAACTCAGCCTGGCTTTGCGCTACGACGCCGACGCCAATCTGGAGACGGTTTTCCTGTCAGGCGATTTCGGTGTGCGGATCGAGGGCGCCCAGGCGATTTTGGTCGCGCCGGTTCGGACACTCGATTTCGGCGACTGGACCGCGCAGGGGCTCCCCTTCTACGGCGCCGACGTGACGTATCGCTTCCGGGTTCGCGTGTCGGCGAAGGCGGGGGAGCATTGCTTCCTGACGGCGCCGGATTTCAAAGGGGCGCTGGTGCGCGTGCGGGTGGGCGACCATGAAGCGGGTTGCCTGGCGTGGCCTCCCTACGAACTAGACCTGACGCCATGGATCGGGCAAGGCGAAACCGAGCTGGCCCTGCAGGTGTACGCCGGGCGGCGCAACTGTTTCGGTCCGCTGCACCAGGTTAATCCCAAGCCCCAGGGTATCTTGCCGTGGAACTACCTGACCGTAGGAAACGACTGGCGCGAAGAGTATCACCTGAAACCGTTCGGGCTGATGCGCGCCCCCGAGCTCTCATGGCGCGCGGCGGGCCAACCGGAGGAATAAGCGTGGCGTCTTCGGGGATGGCGTTAGGGTGTTTTCCCCATTGGCTTTACGTAAGTTTACGGAAAATGGGGGCGCTTACCCGAGGCAAAAGACCGGCGATATCACGGTGTGGCGGGCGAGTTATTCACAAGCGTAAACTGTGCCGGACCGGGAGCGGCGCGCCACAATATTTTTGATCTGGCCGCACCGGGTGCAATCTCATTTCGTTAAACCATAACTTGTCAATAATGAAGCCATTTTTACGGGATGTCGTCCTATAACATTGAAATTGCGGGGTTTGCGATGGAGGTGTTTAAAGGCGTCCGGGGTGCCGGAGGGCGATCCGAAGGCGGAGGAAGGCAATCCCGGGTCAGGGACGACCACGCGGACAACCTATTGAAAAATCAAGGGCTTGGCGCGTTATGCACAAGTTTTCCACAGGGGAATGGAAGGTATCCGGAAACGCCGGAGTCCTCCGCGCGAGCCGGGGCGCGCCCCCACGGCAACGCACGGGCCGGAGACGCGGGAAAGGTCGTTCAGAGCAAGTGGAACTGGGGGGCGTCGACATCGTAATCGACCGCAAGAGCGGCGTCGCGAAGACCGCGCGGACGGGGGCGCGCCAGGCCGCGCCGGCTGGCACGGCAGAAATCCAGAACGTCGGCCGCCAGGTCGCACCCCTCCGCCATCCGTTCGATGATGGCCAGGTTGAGGTCGAAAGACCGGTTCACGTCGAACAGTTCGCGGTAGATGCGATGGATGCGACGGATCTGTGCGTCGCTGAAGGCGTGGCGGCGCAAGCCCACCACGTTCGGACGGTAGGGACGGGCGGGATGGCCGTCGGCCACTAGAAAGGGCGCCACGTCGAGGGTCACCTTGCTGCAGGCGCCGACGATGGCGTAAGCCCCGATGCGGCAGAACTGGTGGACGCCGACCAGCCCGCCGATCATCGCGCCCCGGCCGACGGTCACCTCACCACCCAGGGTTGCGTTGTTGACGAGAATGGCGTCCGGCTCGACGACGCATTCGTGGGCGACATGGCAATAGCTCATCAGCACAACCCGCGGGCCGACGCGGGTAATCCCTTCGGCGCGCGTGCCGCGATTGACGGTCACGAATTCGCGAACGATCGCATTGTCACCGATTTCGGCGCCCGAGGGTTCGCCGCGATGCTTGAGATCCTGGCTGGCCGTGCCCAGGCAGGCATAATTATAGACACGAACCCGGCGGCCCAGGCGTAATCCCTCGGCCAAAGTCACGTGTGCGCCGATTCGGCAGCCTTCGCCGATGCGAACGCCCGATTCGACGATGGTGTAAGGGCCGATGGTGACGTCGGCGGCGATCTGGGCGGCCGAATCGACGATGGCGGTGGGGTGAATTGAGCTCATCAGCGGTCAGCCTTGCATCGAATCACAGCGGGCGCATTCACCCAATCAGTTCAAGCGAGCATTGTGGCGCTCAAAGTCCGTAAAGTAAAGAGAACAACGCCTGGAAAAGGTTCCCAATGCAAAATTCAACATCCGGAGATCGGACAGCATTCGATTACGAACGCGATTACGACCATGACCAATCCGAGTCTCGCAAGGCTGTCCGCCGGGGAATCCATATCGGCCGATCTATCGCGCCAAATGGCGGGATGCGACCGCGCCGGAGGGCGGAAGTGAACCTGCTCGCAAAGCCCTGAAATGTATGATATTCTATGGACTGTAATGCCTTTCGGCCGCCGGCGGGGCCAGACGCGGCAACCTGAATCCCGCCGGCATGAAGATACACCCGTGTTTCCGGAAAACCGCCCTCATGGCCACCTCCACACCTGAAAGCGCGCCCCAACCGCCCACCACGATTTACCTGATCCGCCACTGCGAACCCGAGGAACGCTATCTCGACTGCTATTACGGCCAGATGGATATCGCACTGAGCGAACGCGGCCTCACCCAGTCGCACGCCGTGGCCGAGCGCCTGGCGGGCGTGCCCCTGGATGCCGTCTATTCGAGCGACCTCCAGCGGGCCGGCTACCTGGCCGACCTGCTGGCCGAGGCGCGCGGCCTGCCGGTGCGGCGGTTGGCCGTTTTCCGCGAACGGCACATGGGCGTGCTGCAGGGAATTCCCCGGCCAGCGCTGGAGTCGGACCATGCCGATTTATATGGCCGTTGGCGGGTCGACCGGGTGAATTTCCGGGTGCCCGGAGCCGAGAATTTCGCCGATGTGCGCGACCGTATCGTTCCGGCCGCACGGGAACTGGCGACGGCTTTCGCCGGCCGCCGGGTGGCGCTGGTCTGCCACGCCGGCCCGATCCGCGTTCTACTGGCCGACGCCCTGGGGATGCCGCTCGACAATATCTTCCGCTTTGGGATGAATCACGGCAGCATTCATGTCATTGAATATCATCCCGACGATTCGACGCGAGTGACCTTGATGAATGGATAAATTGTACACCCATCACCCCGCCCCTCACATCCAGCGAACGGGTCGCGACATGGCTCGCCACACGCACGCCCGGGAAGAAGTCGTCATCGGCTACCGGGGACGCCGGCTTCCCGACCCGCCGCCGGCCGGGGTATTGGTGCTCATTTATACGGTCGCAGGATTGGCTTCCATCGGCTGCATGCTGGCCGCCCCCGTCGAACCCTTTCTGGCGGCGGCGGCATTTTGCGTGACGATGGCAGCCTACTGGGTGGCGTTCTTTCGCGCCGATCGCCGCTGGGTGGGCGTCGAACTGACCGTGATCGCCGCAACCGGTGTCGCCCTTGGCGCGCCGCTGGCCGCCTTCTGGATGACGGCGGCGGGATTGGCCGGCGGATTGGGAGCCTTTCTTTCGTTTGTGCGCGCCGCCGAGGACGATTTCTATTATCTGCCCCTGCTGGGAGCCTTGGCATCGTTCGGATTGCTGTTCGTGGTGGGATTTGCCGTAGGGATCGCCCCCTCGCCCCAAGGGATACGCGATCAGTACGTGAAGCAAAAGGACCTGATGTATCGGAATTTTGTCGCCGACGTGCGGACCACCGAAGCCCAAGGGCGCACGCTGCCGGGCCTGACGGTGGACAAAGCCGAACGCATGGCACCAACGTTTGGCCAGGCGATGCTGACCGTCTGGATCAGCTTCTGGGCGATGGGGATCTGGGCCATGGGACGGGTGGCGCGACGGATTCTGACGCACGTTCATGCGCCGCGGCCGGCTTTCAATCGCTTTCAAATGCGCCAGCGCTATATTTTCCTCTTGATCGCCGGGCTCGTTTTAGAGATTCTGAGTATCTTGTACGGCCATCCGGAGATGTCGTACCTCTCCTGGCCGCTCATGGCGCTGTGTATTCTGGCCTGTTTTTTCGAGGGTTTGGCCGTGATTTTGTATGCGACCTCGATTCAGCGGGCCAGCGGGATCCTGCGCTCCGCGCACTGGCAGGTGTTGTTCGTCGCCCTGGCGGTCATCTTCTGGCAGGTGACGGCTTTCGTGGGACTCTTTGACGTCTGGATCGATTTTCGCAAGATCGGGTCGATGCACCCGCGCCATCGGACGCAGGCCTGAGACCGGAAGGCCGGCCGAAACCGGCGGCGGGGCGGCCGAATGTCCGGCCGAACCGACAATCCTATACGTGGTGGAGTGCGACTGATGCAGGTCATTCTCTTTCAGAATATCGAAAAGCTCGGCATGCAGGGCGATGTGGTCAACGTCGCCAACGGCTACTTCCGCAATTACCTGGGGCCGCGCGGCATCGCCGTCGAAGCCACCGAGGCAACCCTGCGTCGCCTGGAGATGAAACGCAAGAAACTCAAGGCTGAAGCCGAGCAGCAACTCAACGAAGCCGAAACCATTGCGCAGCGCCTGGCGGCCGTCGAACTCAACTTCGTCGAAAAGGCCACCGACAAAGAGCGCCTGTTCGGCTCGATCAGTGCCGGCGACATTGCCGAAAAGCTGACCGAGGCCGGTTACGCCGTCGAGCGGCGCCAGGTGGCGTTGCCCGAGCCGATCAAGACAGTGGGCGCCCACAAAGTCAAGATCAAGCTGCACAGCCACGTCATGACCGAGATCAAAGTCGTCGTCGAAGCCGAGGGCGCCGCTGAAACGACGGCGACCGAGGCGCCCGGCGTATCATCCGCCGCCGAGGACACGCAAGCTTGACCGCCGCCGGGCTGCCCGGCAGAACGTTTAGCCATTCGCGGGGCGAACTCGGACCGAATCCCGGCTAAAATCCGGGGTGAATTCGGCTGAATTCGCCCCGCCTTTTTATTTGTTCCGGAGTGTAAAAATCGCCGGCGACCAAGACGCCGAGAGCCTGTCCGGCGCACAATCACAACAACGCGAACGTTCTGCGACGCTTCCGGCCTACTCCCGGCCGTGGTAATTCCCGGATTTAAAATACGCCGCCGTTTTGATATACCTGACGCCTGGATAAAGGGCATGAAAAGGACCGGACAGGGACGGCGAAAGCGCTGGCCCGGCGCTTTAGTGTCGAAGCGTAGACGGAATCGGCCAATATGCGTGTGACGGAGCACGCGGATTCGACAATGAAGCGGTTGGGGGATTGCGCGCCGTCATCGGCGTTCGCACCGATCTTCGGGCTGAAAGGAATGCGGCATGTTCCCCGTTCGACTGTCGATCGTCACTTACAACCTGTGGCACGTGATGCGCTGGGAGGAGCGCAAGGAAGCCGTGGGGCAATTCCTTGAGCGGTTCCGACCCGACATCCTGTGCGTGCAGGAACTGCGCCGGATCACGCGCGACTTCATCGACGCGCGGATGCCCGACCATCGCCGGGTGGAGGACGACTTGGACGGCTGGACCGAAGAGAGCAACATCTTTTGGAACCAGACGCTCATGGAGGAGGTCGAGCACGGCGCGGAGGACGTGGGCATGATCGAGCCCAAACGGCGGCTCTTTTGGGTGCGGCTGTGGGTCAAACGCCTGGGGCGGACGTTCTTCGTCGGCACGGCGCACTTCACCTACCAGGGCCATCCCCACGAGTTGGAAACCGGACAATCGCCACGCCAGGTTCAGGTCGACCGGACGATCGCCGCGCTGGGGCAACTCGTCAAGGAAGGCGAGCCCGCGTTTTTCATGGGCGATCTCAACGACCCGGTGCTGCCGACCGAACACCTCCACAAAGCCGGCTGGATCAATTGCTTCTCGGCCCTGGGCTTGCTGCCTCCACCGACCTGGCCGGCTTACCCGACGACCACCTTTCCCGTGGGGGCGCCGGTCGGCAACCAGTCGATCGACTGGCTGATGGCCAACAAGGAGGCCCGGCCGTTGATGGCCTGCTCGCCGCATTTCTATTGGGGCGACATGGCGCCGTCGGATCATTGGCCCGTCCAGGCGCTCTACCAGATCGGGGGCGAACCGGCCGGTCAATGTTCCGGCGCGAAACCGACACAAAGGAAGGCTTACGGAAAACGAGCGGACTTTGGCATGGGATAGCCACGGGTCAACCATTGGGGTTATTCGACTGAGCATGCGCCAGCGCGCGGCAGAGCCGGCGGAGTTGGTCGGGCGTCAGGTCTTCGGCGCGGCACTGGGGGGGGACGGCGAGGCGGGCGGTCGCCGCGGCGAAGGCTGTCTTGCCGGGGAAAGGCGGCCAACGGGCGGCGAGGGAATTGACGAGCATCTTGCGCCGCTGGGCGAAGGCGGCGTCGACGAACGCCGAAAGGGCGGGCCAGTCGCCGGGGGCCGGCCGGTCGGCGGCGGCGATCGGCTCGAAAACGAGCACGGCGGCGTCGACTTTGGGCCGCGGGAAAAAAAGCTCGGCTCCGACCTCAAAGCGTTCGGCGACGCGCCACCAATAAGCGAGTTTAACCGTCAAGATTCCGTAATCCTTCGTATGCGGGCCGGCGCAGATGCGGTCGGCCACTTCTTTCTGGACCATCAACGTCATGCGCCGCCACGGGACGCCGGGGCCGGTCTGGCCGAAGAGGAGTGGCGAGGTGATCTGGAATGGAAGGTTGCCGGCAAGGACGGTCTCGTGAAGGCCGCGGGCCGTCATCGCGTCGCGTGCGGCGGCGGCCAGATCGACGCGCAGGGCGTCGCCATATAGGAATTGCACCTCGGGATGAGTGCCAAACGCGTCCTGGTGGAGAGGCCGCAGGCGGGTGTCGAACTCGACGGCCAGCACCCCGCCGGCGCGACGGGCAAGCTCGGCCGTGAGCGTTCCGGGGCCGGGGCCGATCTCGACGGCAATCGTGCGCGGTCCGACGCCG
>JAMCWS010000064.1:1784-9437 GCA_023480605.1 bacterium | reverse complement strand
CACCTTCACCTCCATCGCTTCCGGAATGTAGTAGGTATACGGCTGCCCCAGCGGACGCGCGATCGCCACCCGCGCGTAACTGAGCGGACCGGGCGTGGTGGGGCGGGCGGATATAACCATGGCGCGAATCCACTGCACAACAGCGGTCGTTTATTCATAAACGGCCTTCATTATCTCGTGCTCGTAATCGTAGTCGTCATCGAATCGTTAGCATGGAGTACAAGTTTCAGTTTGGTATTTGATACCTGGCCCAAGGTTGATTTCCGGGCAGATAGGAAAACGAAATCAAACCGAAACTTGAACAACAAACGCGCTGTCCGACATCGAATATGAACGGAAGTCACCATTCCAACCGGATCATCGGGATCGGGGCGCCGGAATCAATCCAGTTTGAATTGCCGCCGGTATTCCTCGGCGCCGGCCATCGGCGGCTGATCTTTTTTCAACAGCACATGATGGCCCAGCACGAGGGCGTCCATGTGAGTCAGCATGAAGCAGCGGTAGGCCTCTTCGGGGCGGCAGACGATCGGCTCGCCGCGGATGTTGAAGGAGGTATTAATGATGACCGGGCAGCCGGTCTTCGCCTCGAAGGCCTTGATGACATCGTAGAATATCCCGTGCCGCGCCCGGTCGACCGTCTGCACCCGCGCCGAGTAATCGACGTGCGTGATCGCCGGCACTGTCGAGCGGATAAGTTTCAACCGGTCTAATCCCGTTAACTTTTCGTCGCCTTTGCCGCGCAGGCGGCGCTCCTCGCGCACCGGGGCCACCAGCAGCATGTAAGGGCTCTCGCGGTCCAGGTCGAACCATTCCCCGGCGCGTTCGGCCAGCACGCACGGCGCGAACGGCCGGAACGACTCCCGGAACTTGATCTTCAGGTTCATCACCGACTGCATCTTCGGGCTGCGGGCGTCGCCGATGATCGAACGGCTCCCCAGTGCCCGCGGACCGAACTCCATCCGGCCGTGGAACCAGCCAACGACGTTCTCGCCGGCGACGAGGTCCGCCACCACGCCGGGCAGTGTCTGGTCGGTGTAGGTTTGATACCTGGCGCCGAAGGGAGCGATGGCGCGGACGATCGCGTCGTCGTCCCACGCCGGGCCCAGCAGCGCGCCCTTCATCTTGTCGTGGGCGTTCACGCTGCGTGGCCGGGCGTAGAAGGTGTGCCAGACGTCGAGAGCCGCGCCCAGCGCCCCCCCGGCGTCGCCCGCGGCCGGCTGAATCCAAATGTCGTCGACCAGCCCCGATCGAAGGATTTTACCATTCCCGACGCAGTTGAGCGCCACGCCCCCGGCCAGGCAAAGGTTGCGGCGCCCGGCGGGCAGGCCCGCCTCGCGCAGCGCCTCGCCCGCCAGCTTGAGCATGATCTCCTCGGTCACCACCTGCACCGAGGCCGCCAGGTCCATCTCACGCCGCGTGACGGGGCTTTCGGGCGACCGCGGCGGACCGCCGAAAAGCTGCTCGAACTCGCGGCCCGTCATCGTCTGGCCGCGGGTGAAATTGAAATTCTCCATGTTGAGCAGGAAGGATCCGTCCTCCTCCACCCGCACCAGGTGGCGCTTGATGGCGTCCACCCAGACCGGTTCGCCGTAAGGGGCCAGACCCATGAGCTTGTATTCGCCGCTGTTGACGACGAAACCGCAAAAGTAGGTGAACGCGGAATAGAGCAGGCCGAGGGAATGGGGGAAACGGATCTCGCGCAGGATGCGCACCTGGTTGCCCTTGCCGTGGGCGATCGTCGTTGTCGCCCATTCGCCCACGCCGTCGATGGTCAGGATGGCCGCTTCCTCGAAGGGCGAGGGGAAGAAAGCGCTTGCGGCGTGCGAGCGGTGGTGCTCGGTGAAAAGCAGTTTGCCCCGCCAACCCGGCCCCATTTCGCGGCGGATTTCCTTGGCGATCTGCAGGCGGTGCTTTGCCCACAGCGGCACCCCGCGCAGGAACGGGCGCAAGCCGCGGGGCGCCTCCGCCAGGAACGTCTCCAGGATGCGGTCGAACTTGAGCAGCGGCTTTTCGTAAAAAACCACCGCATCGAGCCGGTCGCGGGCCAGCCCCCCCTCGGCCAGGCAATAGTCGATGGCATGGCCCGGCCAGCGTTCGTCGTGTTTGCGGCGCGAAAAACGCTCCTCCTGCGCCGCCGCGACGATGTCGCCGTCGACGACCAGCGCCGCGGACGAGTCGTGGTAGTATGCCGAAATGCCGAGGATGGAGGTCATCCGCCGCCCGTCCTTTAGAAGAAACTATAGATGAAGGGCGCCAGCGGCGAGGCGCTGAGCATGATCAGCGTGCCCAGCAGTAGAAACATGAGGATGAGGGGCAGCAACCACCACTTCTTGTTTTCTTTGAGAAAATAGATGAATTCCGTCAGGAGCGAAGCGGGCGCTTCATCTTCCGGCTCCGGGTCGGCCGCCGGGGGCGTCGCTTGCGGGGCATCGTTTTTCTTCTCTTCCATGAAGCCTTGGCCTTTGCGGGTCGGTTCATTCGCGGACCGTTCCGGATCTCCGCCGCGGTCGGCAGCGCCTGTCCGCGGGGGGCGGTGTCACGCCCCTCCAACTTATCGGATCGCGCCGGACGCGTCAATGACGGAAGGTCCGAAATCCCCGTCCCGCCGCCTCACGCAATGCCCCTGATCGTGAGGCGGTCGCACTGAAATCCGCTGTTCAAAAGTCATCCGGCGCGCTTCTCAGAACAACCGGTAATATCGCCGCCGTTCGTCGTTGCGCGTGTGGGCGTGCCAGGCGGGGCTGATTCCCTTGCGCGTTTGCAGGAAGTCGTTGCCCGCCAGCCGCAGCGCCCAGCCCATCGGCGTCACCACGAGATAGAAGAACGCGCTCAGCAAGACGTGATTGACGACGAACCCCACGACGGCCGCCGCCCGCATACAGGCGAAGTAGACTCGGTTGCCCGCTTCGCCCGCCAGCAACGTCAGCCCCAGCAATATCCCCGCGCCCGCCAAACCCGATGGAAGCAGCCCCGCCGGCAGACCGGCCCGCTGGCGCCGCCAGCCCACCCAAACGGCGATCAGCACAAGCGCGCCGCCCCACAACGCCGCCGCCGCGCGCCGCTGACGGGGCGTCGCCCGTGCCGGCACTTCGCCCCAGACGTATTCGTGGAAAAACTGGCGGATTTTCACCTGACGGCCTCCAGCCCGCGCTCCCTCGCCTCGTTACGCAAAGTAACGCTCGGCTTTTTTCAGGATCCGCGAGAACTTGAGTTTGCAGAGGCAGGCCTCCTCGGCGGCGGCCAGATCGGCGGCGTCGGCCTGGCGCAGTTCCGCGGGCAGCGACCGGTACAGTTCGCGCGCCTCCAGGCTCCCGTCCATCTCGTAGTAACTCACGTATCGGGCGATCGTGTTGAGAGCCAGACGCGTGCCCGCGGCCCTCTGGCAACGCCCGTCGCAGTTGGGGCAGAAGGTCGGCGTGCATTCGTGAACCAACTGGGCCAGCGCTTCGATCTGGCCCGGTTTAAGCGGCTTCGCATATTTACGCGCCGCCCCCGTGTTTTCGGTCATCTGCTGGAGGTTTTCAATGTTCGAGCACACCGCGGCGATCCGTTCGTCGGACCAGGCGGCATGCAGCAGCGCCTCGCGGACCGTCAGACCGAGCTTGTCGAACTCCGGAATCCGCTTGGGCAGATCGGGCGGCATCGTGCGCCCGATTTTCATCGCCACCAGGCCGATGTTCGCCTTGACGCAAGCATCCATGGACCGGTTGAGTTCGTCGGGCGACTTCATGAACGGCGCGTAACTGAACATAATCACGTCGATAAACCCGCCCTCGGCCGCCGCCTGCATGTAGCGCGCTCGATCGGCGTCGTGCGAAGTGAAACCGAAGTACCGGACCTTGCCCGACTTTTTCAGCTTCTCCGCCACCTCTTTCAGTTCCTTGCTCTTCGGCCATTCGTAGGACTGCTGGCCGTATTCCTTCGGCCCGATGCCGTGCAGGTAGAACAGGTCCACGTAATCGGTGCCGAGCGCTTCGAGACGCTGGTCGATCAGCGTCAACAGGTCGGACGGTTGCTTGGATCTGTCGTCCTTGGTGGCGAGGAAAAGCGACTTGCGGCGCTCGGGGTGCTGTTTGAGCCATGCGCCGATCCGTTTTTCCGATTGCTGGTTGATGTAGAGTCGGGCCGTGTCGACGTAGCGGATGCCCAGGCTCCAGGCGACGTCCAGAAAATGGGAATTGAGCGCCTGCATCATGCCGCCCAGCGATAATATGGACACGTCGACGCCCGTCCTGCCCAGCTTGCGCGTGGGCAGGGGAGGTTGGCTGGCCAGTTGGCCCGGCTCGGCGGCCGTCTGGGCCTGGGCGGTCATGAACGGCTGCGCCGCCAGCTTGGCCGAAGCCAGCGGCGCGGCGGCCGCGGCGGCCGACCCGGCCAGCGTGGCTTGGATGAATCGGCGGCGCGAAACGCGCTTGTCTTCAGACGCCATGATTGGATTTCCTCCGGTGGTTTGGTCCTCGATGATCGCCTCGTCTTCCCAAGGCTGCAAACTTGACCAGTATCTCATCCCGCCCGTGCCCAAGTCAAGCCATCGCCGCCTCCCGCAAGGGCAAGTGCAGGTAGATACGGACCCATCCTGGAATCGGGGATGAAAATCGGAAATCAGTTAAAAAAAATCGCAGATAAGTTATTAATATCGGAAGGTAATAGCGATTCCCGCGACATCGGACGGAACTGATGTCGCCAAATCATGTGCGGCTCCACCCTCGGGACGGCGACTTCTGGCTACAACAACACCGTCGACGACCGGCTCGCGACCCTCACCCTGGGCAACGGAGCACGGACGGTTTACGACTTCGACGCATACGAAAGGCTCAATTCGTTTGACATCCAGAATGCCTCGAGTGGAAGATCGGTGAAACATAACTGGAGCTACGACAGCATGGGGCGCAAGGGAGACATCACCATCGACACTCCCTATCTGAACATCACGTCGCTGGATTCGGTACGTCTATGAAGTTCTGACTGGTCGGCGACACCTGCCCAAGGAGCGCATCGCCTATTACACGCCGGGCGATATGAGCGAGGCCTGTTTTTGTTTGGAGATGATCGGAATGCCTTGGGTTAAAAACGAAATGGCCATGCGATGGCTTCTGGACCATGTGCCGTCGGTCCGGTGATGGGATGAATTGAAAAAACGACAAACCTTGACGGGAATACGAGTTCTCGCAATTCACCGTGATTGGCTTCAAGGGTGATTCGTTCGAACGGTTGCCGCGTGATTGACGCTGGCATATGAGGCGAGCACGGCACAGGCGTGGAGCGCTGCGGGTGGCGGCCACGGATGGCTCTACATAATGAAATAATCCCCCGGTCTTGCCGGGGGTCCGACATTCAGTTCAACTGGTTCGGTAGTGAACAATGCTTGAGCAAAGCGAAAGCCTTCTTAAGATGACGGTGGATGGCCATCTCGAAGCGCGATACTTTCCCGGCATGTGTCCGCCCGTGATTGCTGCGTTCAACATGAATAAATATCCGTTCGTCTGTCTCGCAAGTGGGCCGATTCCGATTGCCGTATTCTATCTGCTTCGGAGAGGTCGATCTCGTTAATGGAGAAACAGGAATCATTGCCCGGAACATTTTCGATGACCTTGCCTGTGGGGTCGGTCAGCAACGATTGGCAGGGATGAGTGAATGCGATGAATATCTCACTCTCGTAGGAGCGCGTCTGCATCATGCGTAAGTTCATCACGCCATGCATGCCATAACTCGGGTTAAAAATGATCCTGGCCCCTTGCAAGGCAAGCGAGCGGACGGTCTCGGGCCATCTTCGGTCGGCGCAAATCATCACCCCAAATACGCCGAAATCCGAGTCGAACACGCCGATTTTTTGCCCCGGCACGTACTTTTTGTCATGGGTCTGGCAGTGAGTCTTGTCATAAAAACCGTGCAGGTCGCCCCGGCGATTGAAAACAAGCGCGGTATTGTAAACGCCCTGAGGCGACAGGCGGCTGCACCCCAGGATAACCCATGCCGAGTGGTTGCGGGCCCATGCCGAAATGCTGCCGACATAGGCGTTGGCAAACGGATCGATGGCGTAGTCTTTAATATTATTCGCGTCGACCCACTCCTCTGTCGACACGTAGCCGTCAAGAAAACACTCGGGCGTGACGACAACATCGACCCAATGGCCGGCGATCTCCGAAAGCACGGACATCAGTTTGGCGTGATTTTCCCGGAGCTTGCCCTTCTCCGGCACGACTCTGATCTGGGCTATTCTTATATTCATGCTCGCCCATTCATTCCTTGATCCGCCAGGCGCCGATTGACTTGAGAATATCAAGTTCTTGAGCCTGAGGTCAACGGGCCCGTTGCGCGGCTTGGAACCGAATCTCTTAAACCTCCAGATAGACCGGTTCGCCCGTGCGGCTCGATTCGAACGCGGCCTCGGCCAGCACGTTGGCGGTGACGGCCTCGTCGGGAGTCGGGCAAGGCGAGAGGCCTTCGCGCACGCAGCGATAAAAGTCAATCAACTCGCCTTCGTAAGCGGCGGAGTTTGCACCCCAGTCCTGTTCCCACGCCCACTGCTCGGTCGGCGTCCCGTTCTGGTCGGCCGACTCATAGAGCGAGAGGATTCTCTCGCCCGCGGGCGAGGGGAAATGGATCGATCCCTTCGGTCCGATCACATCGAGCGTGGGCCGCACTTTGCGACCGACGGCCATGACATCCCAGCCCATGCCTCGCGCGGCCCAGGATTCTGACCAGACTGCGCGGTCGCCCGATGCGAAATCGACGATCAGGATGAAGGTGTCGTCCGCTGTGGTCAGGTCGGGTTTGAGGCGCATCGTCGCGGCGTAAACCTTCGCCGGCGGCCCGAAGACGAACGCCACGAAATCGAGCCAATGGGCGTGCTCGTAAATGATGCCGCCGCCCAGGCGCGCGTCGTGGGTCGATGGACTGGGATTGCCCTTGGCCAGCGCCCAGATATCGCGATAAAAGACGGGGCGGCCGATCCGTCCTTCGCGGATCAACCGGCGCAGGTTTTGGGCATCGGGAGAGTGGCGCATGACGTAGCCCACCTGGAGCACACGGCCGGCGTCACGCGCCGCCGCGGCCATCGCCCGGGCGTCGGCGGTGCGGCGCGCCATCGGTTTTTCGCAGAAGACGTGCTTGCCGGCGCGTAGGGCGCGTATCGTCGGCTCGGCATGGGCCAGGGCGGGGGTCAGCACGAGGATGGCTTCCACGTCCGGATCGTCGATCAGGCGTGCGCCGTCGGTCTCCCAGCGACCGATGCCCCATTGCCGGGCGGTTTCGCGGGCCGCACCGGCGTCGATGTCGGCCACGCCGGTCAGCTCGAACAATTCGGTATGTTTTTTCAGATTGCCCAGCGGCGTTCGCGAGAATCGCCCGCATCCGATGACGGCCGTTTTGATTGGCGCATTCATGTTGCTCTCTCCCGGCGGTGCAGCCGTACGATCTTCACGGAAACGAGGGCGGCCGCAAGCCATCGGTTACCATGATAAAGCCGTCATCGAGACGGTCAACTTAAACGATCCGCATCTAGCACTTCCGGGAATAGTTCGCTCGGAAATTGGATCGGCGTTCACGCGGTCTCAGCGATAACGGCCGGGGCCGTGGACGGCGCGCTGGGCGGCGAAGCCGTTTTCTCTACCGAGTGGCTCGAGTGAGCCACGCCCATCTCCCAACCGTGGT
>JAMCWS010000064.1:0-1774 GCA_023480605.1 bacterium | reverse complement strand
GGACTGTGTTTTGGCGCCATGGCCTCAGGATGGCTTCCCTGGGCTCGAGCTGTAATCTCAACGGGGAAGGCGTCTTCCAATTCCAGGTGCCCGATATGCGCCCGGCCACAGGCTACAAGGTACGCGTCATCAGCGCTTGGAATCCGGATTGGTTTGTTGAGAACGAGGGTTGGATTGCCATCGGGAATATGGATTACTGAAGCGCCGTCGATCCCGGCATCTGCACCCAGTATCGCTAGGAATGGAAAGTGCCCCTTCCTCCGGTTGGCGCATTTACCTCGGTGGGCGTACTTTTCTCACTGCGCGGGTGTCCTGCTTCTGCTGGAACTGGACAATCGGGCCGTTTGAGTTAGCATAAACTCGAACGGAGATTGACCCATGAAGCAGCGACGGCATTTGACGGCCGCGAGAAGGCCGCCATCCAACGCAGCGTGGACTCTGGATCGCCGCGCGTCTCGGGTTCGATCAGGCGGTCTAGTGCGTCCGGCAGGCGGGGGTCGTGGTCGACGAGGCGCTTGCGCCCGCCGCCTGGTCGCCGGATCTGTCCGGCCGGCGGCGGCGTCCCCGCCTCGATTTCCCGCAAGCCCTTGGCAATAGTTGTTCGCGAAAGACCACAGGCACGACTAACCTGCGAGATGCCACCAGTCCCAAAGCCCGAACTTCGCTGGCGGCTGTCAGGCGCCGTGTCCGCTCATCCAGGAGCGGCCAGAGGGAGGCAAATTTCTTCTGGAGCTGCGCGAGCGTTTTCATGCCTCAGCATCATACATACGTCCCGGACAGATATGATACCTTTTTTTATTTACACCTCCTAAGGGAACTCCATCGACGTGAAGCCCCTCAGTTCAACAGGGCCTTTGCGGACGCTGCCGCGCCGTAAAAATCCTTATTTCGTTCGACTGGAGGGACTGAGCGATGAGACGACGACGATTCATTTATACTGCAGGTGCGTTCACTGGCGTCGTTCCGATGCTTGCGGACGGCACGAGATCCTGGCCGAAGAGCGATAAAATGAGTATATCGAACATCGTCTTCTTCATGATGGATCAGCTAGCGGCGAAGTGGCTGGAGGCCGCAAGCGCTGGCGCCTGCCCTACGCCGAACTTCGACGCCCTGCGAGCGCGTGGGGTCTCGTTCTCCAACTGCATCACGAGCAATCCGGTCTGCTGTCCCGCCCGGGCCACGCTGGCAACGGGAATGACAACTCGGCAGCACGGAGTACTGGAAAACGGCTACCAACTCGATCCGCAACTAGCCACATTCATGCGTGTCCTCCAAAAGGCTGGCTTGCGCACGGGGGGTCTTGGCAAGGTCCACTTCCAGCCCCACTATCGAAGCCAGCATCCCGACTACCACGCCTATGGCTTCGACGTGACGCATATCACCGAGGATGGATGCAGCGGCGAGTGGCTGGACTGGATTGAGAAGAAACACCCGCAGTATTACGACGATGCCCTCGCGTTGATCTGGGCCGTCACTATCCCGGAGTTCTCTGAGTACGGGCCCGAGAAGGTGAATCTGAAGGAACGGATCGAGGCCATCAGACGAAATTACATATGGGAAACACCGGAGTTCCCACAGAACACCTTCGGAGCGCACACGCTACGGTTTCCCGAAAAGGTATCCGCCCCGATTGCGGGATTCAATCATCAGCCAGCACCTTGGGGCCGCTCGTTTTTGGCCCAACAACTTCCACTACCGCAGCGCCATCGAACGACAGGATGTGATTTATACCGCCGGGATCGTCCAACAGGTTGTGCACAATCTAATCCAAACG
>JAMCWS010000412.1 GCA_023480605.1 bacterium | reverse complement strand
GGGCGCTACGAGGGCTGTAAGCCGATCATTGTCACGACCAATCTGACGGACGAAGAATTGGAGGAACGCCTGGGCAAACGCATCGTCAGCCGGATCTTCGAGATGTGCGAGTCCTTTCTCTCCTTTCCCGACCAGGATTGGCGTCGGAGCAACATGCGCTGAAGGCACAGCCGAAGCCGGGACGGATGGGGCGAATAGGACAAATGGGACGAATAGGAGCGATGAGGTATTTCGCGCCGTCTATCGTCATTGCGTCCCAACAGTCCCATCGGTCTTATCGGTCCCATCGGTTCCACCCGTCCCATTGACCTTTGCCCGGTTTTTTCTGATTCGGAGTCTCCGCCCGTGAACGACGCCCCCCATCTCCCCACCTTCGGCGTGTTGATCCCCAATTGGAACGGCGAGGCGTTCATTGAACGCTGCCTGGGGTCGGTTCAGGCCGCCCTGCGGCGGGCCGGGAGGGCTGGACCCGGCGGCGGGCCAGTCGAGATTGTCGTCACCGACGACGCCAGCGCCGACCGGTCGGCCGACCTGATCGCCGCCGGCTTTCCCGCCGTGCGTCTGCTTCGCTGGCGCCGCAATGTCGGCTTCGGCCGGGCCGTCAACCGGGGGATGCGAGCCATGACGGCCGATTGGGTCTTTCTGCTCAACAACGACCTGGCCCTGCAAGTCGATTTCTGCCGCCGCCTCATCGCGACGCTCGACGAAGTCCGCGCGGCCGGCAATGCCCCGCGCCTGTTCGCCATCGGCGCCCAGACGCGCGACTGGGAAAGTCAGTCGCCCAACCACGCCGGCCAGCGGGCCGCTTGGCGCGGCGGCCTCATCCGCCAGGAACCCTTCGAGGCTGAAGCCGCCGCGCCGACCGACTTCTTCCAGGCCGGCGCCTGCCTCATCGACCGACGAAAATTCCTCGCTCTGGGCGGTTTCGCCGCGCTCTATCACCCCGGCTACTGGGAAGATTACGACCTGGCCTGGCAGGCGATCCGGCGCGGATGGATAAGCCTCTACGAGCCGCGCGCCGTCGCCTATCACTGGGGCAAAGGCTCGATGCGTCGCCTGCTGGGCGACTGGGGCCTGTCGCTGGTCATCCGCCGCAACCACCTGCTTTTCACCTGGGCCAACCTTGCCGACCGCGGCCTTCTGGCGCGTCACCTGATGGGGTTGGGAAGTCTTATTCTGCGCGACCCCCCCCGGCCGGGCGAAGCCGGCTGGGACCGCGCCCTGTGGGCCGCCCTGGCCCGCCTGCCCCGCGTCCTGCGCTTGCGCCGCCGTCGCGGAGGCCAACCCGCCACGGTGGCCGACCGCCGGATTCTGCGCCTCGACTGAATCCGGAAGCCCGACCGCCATCTCCCACCGGTCCGAATCCGAATCCCGACCATCGCCATCGGCGCCTGCGTGAACGCCTCGGGGGTAAGATGTGGTTTTGCCGGTTGACAGCAAGTCCAGTGAAATGAAATGATTTCGCATGGATGGAAAGGCGTCTTCGGTGTGTTTGATCCGTTTTTTCCACCGGTACCCACTGACCGGTGAATGCCTGTTTTTCGATCCGAACGGCCGGGGCGTTGCGGACGCGACTCGTCGAATCGCACCGCATCCGGTAGTTTATGTGTTGCGATGAGCGGCGCGGAACACTGGTTTGTGAGGTCATGAACGGTGGCCCCTCTGCTGGGTTTTTTCACCTTGCTCGTTCTGCTGGGCGTGATGCTGTGGATCAGCCATCTGCGCCAGCAGATCCAGCAGTTGCGCCTGCTCTCGCGCCAGGCTCAGAAGGAGCAGGAAGCCGTCCTCTCGCTGATCGACAAACTGGGCGAGCGCATCACCAGCAAGATCGACCTCGACGAAACCCTCAAGATCATCACCGAATACATCGTCGAGGCCACCAAGGCCGAGTCGGGCGCCATTTTCGTCATCAACGAAGCCGACCAGACCCTTCAGGGGCGCGTTGTCATCGGCCCTTTTCCGCCCCTGCACGAAACCCACGATTATGTTCTGACCAAGACCAAATACATCGCCGAGAAGATCAAGAAGGACAAGATCCGCGTGGGCGAGGGCATCATCGGGCTGGTGGCCCAGCAGGGCGAGTCGCTCCTGGTGACCGACGCCGAGGCCGACCCCCGCGTCCCGCGCCATGCCTCCCTGCTCAACAAGATCCACTCGATCATCCTTTGCCCGCTGCGCGTCCGCGGCACCGTCCTCGGTGTTTTCGTCGTCGTCAACAAGTTGGGCGACGCGATTTTCGACTCGCGCGACATGGCCCTTCTCCAGGCCCTGTCGGATCAGGCGGCCGTCACGGTCGATCTGGTCAAGCTCTACGACGTGCTCGCCGAACAACAGCGACTGGAGCAGGAACTCGCCATCGCCCACGAATTCCAGCGCATGCTCCTGCCGCGCGAATTCCCGCGCCTGCCCGCCTACGATCTGTACGCCATGAGCGAGGCCGCCACGGTCGTCGGCGGCGACTTCTTCGACTTCTTCGAGGTCGACGATCGCCACATGGGCCTCGTCATCGCCGATGTTGCCGGCAAGGGCATCCCGGGGGCGCTGATCATGGCCATGGTGCGCGCCGTCCTGCGCGCCGAAGCACGCGGCTGCCTTTCGCCCAAGGACGTTCTGCGGCGCGTCAACGAACGCATCGTCGTCGACACCAAGGAAAACGTCTTCATCACGATGACCTACGGCATTCTCAACCTGGAAAGCGGCCGTCTGCGGTTCGTGCGAGCCGGCCACGAGCCGCTGCTCATTGTCGACGCCGGCGCGCGCCAGGTCCGCCAGGTCGAACCCGAAGGGATCGCACTGGGCCTTGTCAGCGGCGAATTGTTCAATCATAATGTAGAAACTGAAGTGCAATTAAATCCCGGGGAAGTCGTGCTGCTTTACACGGATGGCGTCATCGAAGCGATGGACCAAAGCAGCGCCGAATACGGCCGCGAACGCCTGATCGCCAGGCTCGAAGCCAGCGAGGTCGACTCGGCCGAAAACATCATTCGTCAGCTCGTCGAGGATATCCACCAGTTCACGCTGGGCATCCCGCAGCACGACGACATCACGATCCTCGCCCTGCGCATCCTGACGCCCGGCGACGAGGCTCGCGGCGCCGTTACGACGCGGCAGACCGCTTAAGGCGGTACGCTCGCTCGAAACATCGGCCGGCCGCCCGGCACACGCATCATCGACAGGAGGCATCGCCAACTTGAAACAATTCGCCATCGAGTGCCATGAGCCGGAGGAGGGCGTCGACCGTCCCGTCGAGGTTCGCATCATCGGGTTTCTCGACGCCCACACCGTTCTCACCTTTGAGAAGACCATGGAAGATCTGCTCGAACGACAATACAACAAGCTGATCATGGACCTCGAATCGCTCAGTTATATATCATCGGCCGGCATCGGCGCCCTCATGGTTCTCTTGCAGCAGGTCCGCCGCCGCCAGGGCGACATGGTGATCCTTCACCCTTCGCCCAAAGTCTACAAGATCCTGGATTTGCTCGGATTCACAAAGATTTTCATGATCGCCCAGGACCGCGACACGGCCCTGCAGGCGCTGGGTTAGGCGAGGGTGGCGGGTCGGGGACGCGCCGGTCCCCGGGCGACGGCGGCTTTGAAGGGCGCGGAAGGACGACACCGATGACCACGCCGCATGACGGTTCCCAACCGAACTTCCATTTCGAAGTCTACTGTCCGGTCGAAAAGCAGCTCCTTAATATTCTGCGTCGTTTCATCACCAATGTCGCCGAAGAAATGGGATTCGCCGAGGAGGATATCTCCAAGATCGAAATTGCCGTGGACGAAGCCTGCAGCAACGTCGTGCAGCACGCCTATGCGAAAAACCCCCTTCCCTCTCAACGCACCGGCATCGATCTCAAACTTCTGCTCGAACCCATGGCCCTGACGATCCACATCCAGGATCACGGCCAGGGACCCGGCAGTGGCGGCCTGCGCGGCGAGCCTTCGCTGCAGGCCTACCAGGCTCCCGGCAAGGATCGCTACCGGGGTCTCGGCATCCTCATCATGAAGGAATTCATGGACGAAGTGCATTTCCAGTCCGATCCCGACAACGGCACGCGCGTCATGCTGCGAAAATTCCTGAAAAGCTCGCGGGATAAGCGCTCCCCTGGTTATCAATAGCGCTCCGTTTGCTCCCGGCGGCGCGGCGGCTCTCGGCCGCGGCCCCGCCCTTCTCCATCGGCGAAAGACCCACGTTATCTCCACGGATGGTGTTTTATGAACCAGCCTCAAGCCGCCGGCAAGCCGGCCCGCCGCTTCCCGCGCGGCGACAAGCCCGACCAGGTGACGATTCAGTTTCAGGATCTGGTCGCCCGCGTCGGAATGATCAACCAGATACACACGGCCCTGCGCTCCACCATCCAGCTCGACGACATCTACTCGATCATCCTGAGCACTCTCGTCTCGCGCACGACCTTCGACTTCTCGCGCGTCATCCTGCTGGCCTGGGACGACGCCAAGAGCCATTTCCGCGGTCTGGCCGCCCTGGGCGCCAACAGCCGCGACGAACACCGGCGCATCCACGACGAAATCGCCGAGGAGGAACGCGCCTTGGCGGCGATGGTCAAAAACCTGCGCGACGCCCAGCCCGCCCGCAAGGAGGAATCGCTCTTCAGTGAAAGCCTGCGCGAGCTTTCGAGCCATTCCTTCTGGATCACCACCATGCAGAAATACAACGAGCAGAACGCTTTGCTCGACACGGTCCGTGCCCTCGAAATCCCCTATCATTCCGGCGCGGTCTGCCCCGAAGCGCATCGCTCCTGCGCTTTCCTGCGCCGCGTGATCGAAAGCGACGGCTCGCCCATAATCCCCCCCGTCGAACTCCGCGCCGCCGGCCTGCCCCGCGTGCTGACCGACCTCTTTCCCGTCGACACCCTCTGGAGCGCCATCCGCACCCAGAAGGGCGTCCGTCTCATTCTGGCTGTCGACAAGATCTACCAAAACGAGCCTTTCAACCAACTCGACCAGCTCCACGTCGACTGGTTCGTCGGCCAGGTGGCCCTGGCGCTCGAAAACGCCGAAATGTATAAGGACCTGGAGTCGGCCTACAACAGCCTGCGCGATCTCGACCGGATGAAAAGCAACTTCCTCTCGACGATCAGCCACGAGTTGCGCACCCCGCTGACCGCCATCACCGGTTATACCCAGCTTCTCGTCAGCGGCCGGCTCGGCGGCCTGTCGGCCGGTCAGAAAGAATTCCTCGACCGGATCCGCTCGCACGGCGATGTGCTGGTGGGCAAGGTCAATGACCTGATCGAAATCGCCGAACTCGACGCGGGCCTGACGCTGGAAATGCGCCTGGAAGCGGTCGATCCTCTCGGCGCGATCATGGCCGTTCTGCCGCGCGTCGAAATCCATCGCGCTCGCAAAGAAGCCGTCATCGAGCCCGTCGTCAACCGTCCCGTCCCCCACATCCGATCCAACGAAGATGCGCTCCAGCGGATCTTTTTCCACCTGATCGACAACGCCGTCAAATTCGGCCATCCCGGCGGCCATGTGCGCATTGAATTCGAGACACTCGGCGGCGAACTGCACATCCGCGTCATCGACGACGGGATCGGCATCTCGCCCAACCAGCTTCAAAAAATTTTCAGCGCCTTTTACCAGGTCGACAACCAACTTACGCGCAACTATGAAGGACTGGGCATCGGCCTGGCGATCATTAAAAAATACCTCGACCTTTCTGAAGGCCGCATCCACGTGGAAAGCGAGCCCGGCCGCGGCTCCATCTTCACGGTGATCTACCCCCTCGCATGAGGCACGGGAAAGGACTCAAAGGACCAAAAAGACCTAAAGGAATCTTTAAGGTTCTATACGTCCCTTAGGTCCCTTATGTCCCTTAGGTCCTTTACATCTTTTCACCCCCGCCATTTCGCGGCGGCGGCCTGGCGGGCCGCGGCGTCGGCTTCGGGCGGAAAGGCCAGCAAGCACTGGCCACAGTGAACGATGTGGATGCTCTCGACAGTGCGCAGTTCCGCGCCGGGCTGCCCGCGTTCGGCAAAGACCAACGCCTCGTCGACGGCTCCCGAGAGCGGCGGATGCGGCCCACGGCGCAGTTCCCAGAGCCATTGGCGAAGGATCTGGCGCCGCAGCGCCCGACCGGCCTGGCGCCAGAGGGGATGCGCAAGGTCGAGTCGCGCGGGGGCAGGGCCGCCCGGACCGCCGCGGTCTGCGCCGGCCGCGTCGTCAGCGGCGGATGCCAGTTGGGCCAGGATCAGGCCGGCGGCTTCGGCCAGCGCGGCCGCCTCGGCCCCCACCAGGCGCGCGGCGCGGGCGATGCGCGGCGCGGGGTCCTGCCCCAGCTTTTCACCCATGAGCGGCAGCAACACGTTGCGCACCCAGCCGCGTTTGGTTTCTCGATCGGCGTTGGTGGGGTCGTCGTGCCAGGCGAGGCCGCGCTCGGCCAAGGCCGTCCGCAGGTCGGCGCGGCGGGCGGCGAGCAGCGGCCGCACGAGCGTGAGATCATCCACGCGCTCCACCGGCCGGATGCCGGCCAGTCCCGTCGGGCCGCTGCCGGCCAGCAGGCGGATGAGAAACGTTTCGGCGCAGTCGTCGGCCTGGTGGGCGAGCAGAACCGCGTCGGCCCCCCAAACGCGCGCGAACCGGCTGAAGCACGCGTGTCGCGCCCGCCGCATCGAGTCTTCGGAGAGCCCGACCGGTTGATCCGGCGCGGAACCCCGCTCTTCAGAGGATTTATTTGACATGGGCGGCGCCCCGGAGAGCCGGCCTCCGCGCCGGCTAAGTCGTTCCATGAAACAGGGCAGCCCATGCCGCGCGGCCTGCTCGGCGACGAACCGCGCCTCCTCCGCGCTTTCAGGCCGTTGCGCGTGATCCAGGTGCGCGACGGCCAGTTGCCAGCGCCGGCGTCGGGCGCGCCGCGCCGCCAGGTCGAGCAGGGCCATCGAGTCGCCTCCCGCCGAGCAGCCCAGCAGCAGGCGGGCGCCCTCGGCCAGCGGCGCCAACTCCCGGCACGCCCGTCCAAAGGCCAGCGCCACGCGTTGGCCGGCGTCACTGGGTTTGGCTGAGACCATGCTCTTTGTCATCTTCGCATTTTGTGTCTGGCGCGTCGCGATTCGTGTCGCCCCGCTCCGTGCCTGCGCGCCGCCGCGACGGCTTGTGCCGCCGTTTCAAAGCATACATGCCGGGTTTGGGATTGCATCTCCAAACTGAACCGGTGCGCCACACTGATCCTCCGGTTCGGAGTTCAAGCTTTAGCTTGCATATCTCCCAGTTCGGAGTTCAAGCTTCAGCTTGCATATCTCCCAGTTCGGAGTTCAAGCTTTAGCTTGCATATCTCCCAGTTCGGGGTTCAAGCTTTAGCTTGCATATCTCCCAGTTCGGAGTTCAAGCTTCAGCTTGCATATCTCCAAGTTCGGAGTTCAAGCTTCAGCTTGCATATCTCCCAGTTCGGGGTTCAAGCTTTAGCTTGCATATCTCCCAGTTCGGAGTTCAAGCTTCAGCTCGCATACGGATCCCACCGGTCGTCCGCCTTCCCAGTTTATCCTTCCTCTTCCCGCCCAGCCAAGTTACTTTGGAATGTGGGTTTATCCGGGACCACGCGCACGGAGATATCAGACGATGATTGAGTATCGAACGACAATCGACGGAATTCAGCTCACCGAATTGCGGGGGTTCTTCGCCGGCTGGAAATCCCCGCTCTCTCCGACGCAACACTACCAGATCCTGACGAACAGCAGTTTCGTCGTCCTGGCTTATGATTCGCAAAAATCCAAGGTTGTCGGTTTCATCAACGCCCTGTGTGACGGATCGCACTTTGCATTTATACCCATGCTCGAGGTGCTGCCCGAATACCGGAAGCAGGGAATCGGCAACCGATTGATGCGCCGAATGCTTGAATTGCTGGCGCCCATCACCTGCATCGACCTCACTTGTGACGCCTCCATGCAGGGCTATTATAAGCGATTCGGCATGTTGGAGTCGCGCGGGATGGTTATCCGGAAGTATCTCGACCGTTGATTACAGGGGATGCGTGATGACGCCGGATTCGCCCAAAATTCCCGAATGCTCGCCCCCCACCGCCGAACACCTTCGCCTGGCCGAGGATGCCCGGCGCGAACGCAACTGGAAGCGCTGGGGACCCTACCTGGCCGAGCGCCAATGGGGCACGGTGCGCGAAGATTATTCACCCGACGGCGACAGTTGGAATTACTTTCCCTTCGACCATTCCCGCAGCCGTGCCTACCGCTGGGGCGAGGACGGCCTGCTCGGCATCTGTGACCGCGAGTGCCGCCTCTGCCTCGCCGTGGCCCTCTGGAACGGGCGCGACCCGATCCTCAAGGAACGTCTCTTCGGCCTCACCAATCCCCAGGGCAACCACGGCGAGGATGTCAAGGAATGTTACTACTACCTGGAGAACCTGCCGACCCACGCTTACATGAAGGCGCTCTACAAGTATCCGCAGGCCGCTTTCCCTTACGAGCGGCTCATTGACGAAAACGCCCGCCGCGGCCGCGGGGCGCCCGAATTCGAACTGGCCGACACGGGCGTCTTCGATGGCGGTCGCTATTTCGACGTCTTCGCCGAATACGCCAAGGCCGGCGACCAGGATATCCTTATCCGCCTCACCGTCATCAACCGCGGCCCCGACCCCGCCGACCTTCACCTGTTGCCCATGCTTTGGTTCCGCAACACCTGGACGTGGGGCTGCCGCCACGAGGGGTGTTCGCGCAAACCGCTGCTGAAGGCCCTCGGCGCGGACGCTGTTCATGCCGAGCACGAAAGCCTGGGCCTATTCCGGTTCGAAATCGAACCGGCCGGCGGCGCGGCTCCCCCGCTGCTTTTCACCGACAATCACACCAATACCCAGCGCCTCTTCGGCGCGCCCAACATCACCCCATACGTGCGCGACGCCTTCCACGACTTCGTCATCGGCGGCCGGACCGACGCCGTCAATCCTCGCCGGATCGGCACGCGGCTGACCGCCCATTACGTTTTCCGCCTCGGGCCGGGCGAATCGCGCACGGTGCGTTTGCGCCTGCGCGAAGCGCCCCCCAATGGGGGCGACTTCTCCGGCGAGCCGTTCGGCGGCGCCTTCGATCAGGTTTTCGCGCAGCGCGTCGCCGAAACGGACGAGTTCTACGCGGCCGTCACCCCCCCGAATCTTGGCGACCCCGAGCGCCTCCTGATGCGCCGCGCCTGGGCGGGTCTGCTTTGGTCGCGCCAGTTTTATCATTACATCGTCGAGGACTGGCTGGATGGCGACCCCGCCGAACCCCCGCCCCCGGCCAGTCGCCGCGAGGGCCGCAACCACGAGTGGATTCACCTTTACAACCGCGACGTCGTCGCCGTGCCCGACAAGTGGGAATACCCGTGGTACGCCGCGTGGGACCTGGCCTTCGAAATGGTTCCTTTCGCCGTCATCGATCCCCATTTCGCCAAGGGGCAGCTCGAACTGTTTCTGCGCGAGTGGTATATGCATCCCAACGGCCAGTTGCCCGCCTACGAGTTCAACCTGGATGATGTCAATCCCCCCATGCACGCCTGGGCGGCCTGGCGCGTATACAAAATTACGGCCCCGCGCGGCCGGCGCGACGTCCCCTTCCTCGAGCGCGTCTTTCACAAGCTCCTCATCAACTTCACCTGGTGGGT
>JAMCWS010000146.1 GCA_023480605.1 bacterium | reverse complement strand
CCGTCGTTTCCGGGCGAGGTTCGCCAAGGAATTGGGTCTCGCGCCGGCGGCGGCCGCGCCCGCCGCTCAAGCCAGCCGCGGGGCGACACGGCCGGCGGATGCCGTTTCGGCCAAACCCACCCCCGGAGCCGCCCGTCTCAAACAGGTGACGAAAGCGCCGGCGCCCGTGGAAAAAGCGGCTTCCGCGAAAACTCCAACGCCGGCGAAAAAACCAGCCCATGCCGACCGGTCGACCACGGGCGGCCGCTGAACCGCGCGCCGGGGCGAAGCCGCCGCCGGCCGTCACTTGTCGGCGGATTTACGGCCGCGCGACGCCGGGGACTTTTTCGCGCGGGATGGGCGCGCGGGGATTTTTTGGAAACTGGGAACCAGTATTTCTGGCAAATCTTTGATGCTGCGCAGGCGCACCCCCGCCTCGCGGAACAACCGGTGGGTGATCTCGTCCATCGCGTAGGCGTCGCGGTAAACCACCTCGGCGATGCCGGCGTTGATGATCGATTTGGCGCAATAGGAACACGGGCAGAAGGTCGTGTAGAGCGTGGCGCCCCGGATGGCGACACCGTGGGCGGCCGCCTGAATCAGGGCGTTTTCCTCGGCGTGGACGCACAGGCATTCATCCAGGTTCGTGCCGCTGGCGCCGGCCCCGGCGCAGCGCGAGCAGCCCCCTTCGCTGCAATTCTTGATTCCGCGCGGCGTGCCGTTGTAGCCGGTCGAGAGGATCTGGTTGTTGAGCACGACGACCGCGCCGATCCGGCGCTTGAGGCAATTGCCGCGGCTGGCGGCCACCTCGGCGATCATCATGAAGTATTCGTCCCAACTGGGGCGCGGAAGAAAATACTTAACGAGCGCCTCGGAGACGAACCGGCCGACCTTGGCCTGAAAGGCTTCGAGCGTGCCGTTGTTGCTGAGGCGCCGGTCGGCCAGGCGGCGGCAGGCCTCGAGTTGCTGGGCGGCGGGGTCCCCCCCGGCGGGGCGCAACTGGCGGCGCTCTTCGGCGGCAAACTCGGCGAAGGTCACCGGATCGCCCGCGCGCCCGCGCGCCATCGACCGCTCGTAACGGACGCGCTGGGCGGCCTCGACGAAGACCATCACGAAATCGGGCCGCTCGCGCAGCGTCTCGACTTCGGCGGGGTGGCGAATCGACGTGACGATCCAGTTGCGCGCGTGGTCCAGGCGCGCCAGGGCCATGCGGCCCAGGACGCCGGCGCCTCCCTCGCGCCGCATCTCGTTGCCCACTTCGGTCAGATTCGGGATCGTGACCGGCCGGCCCCGCCGCCGCAATTCATCGCGTATCATGTCCGAGAGCGATATGTGGGCGAAGCCGCGCGCCTCGAGCAGGGCGGCCATCGTGTCCTTGCCCGAACAGAAATATCCCGTGACGCCGACGATCATGGCACCGCGTCCTTTCGAGAGTTGTGGACGGCCGCGCCCGGCATCATCCGCCGCGCGCGTCCCCGCCGCAGACAGTGTATCCCGCGCCCACGCATACACAACGAAAAACGCCGCGGCAGGGGCAGCGAGGCATCGGGAGTCGCATTTGCGGTTCCATGGGATGGCGCCAGTGTCATGCTGGAATGCCAATGGCCATCTTGTTTCCCGTGATCTCGCTTGTATTCGAAGCCATTTGCCGGATAACCGATCACGATCACGGCCAAGGACATGGGCCGGGCACAACGGTCGGATGTCAATCCGAGCGCATCGCGAATCCATGGACCGCGTCCTGCCGAAACCGGGTGCGGATTATTGTCGCATTTTCCGATCTTCCGTCATTATACTAAAAAAGGTATCAACAATTATCATCGGGTTCCGTTGTTTTTCAACCGGTCGCCGGCGTATCCCGCCGGAGCGGCCGGCCCCAAGGAGACAGGCCATGGATTTGATTCGCGCCGACAGTCTGGCCGCCACGCTCGAAGCGATAGACGAGGCGTTGTTTTTCGGCCGTCCGATCCCGGCGCGCCAGCGCGATGCGGCGGCCGGTTGGATCGCCGGGCGGCAGGGGTTGCCCGGCTCCTATGCGGCCATGTTCGCCCCCACCGAGGTCGATTTCCGCGCCGGCATCCGCACCTTCACCGGCGAACTGGTGGCCTCGCGCGCCGGGGTGGCCCATGTGCTGGGCGAGGATGCCTGCCACGTTTTGATCCGGCTGGATTCGGCCTCCCCCGACGCTCGGCGCGCCCTTCACTGGGCCGCCGCCGGCATGTTGCGCCGTCTTCGCGCCGGCGACGCGCGCGCCCGGCTCGGGATTTATTGTTGCGCGCGTTGTTCCGTGGCCCTCTGGCGCCACCTGGCCGCCGGCGGTCTCGACCAGCCCGAGCGGCGCTTGGAAGACGGCCTTGCGGCCCTGCGCGAGGCTCGCGACAGAAAAGGACGTTGGCATCGCTTTCCCTTTTACTATACACTGCTGGCCTTGTATGAAATGAACCGGTCGAAGGCCGCCGCGGAGCTGCGTTACGCCGCGCCGGCATTGGCGCGAATGTTGGATCGCCCGAACCCCGGCGGCGCCTTCGAAGCGCGGCGCCGGGTCCTGGCGGCCAGAATACTTCACGGGTGAGAGGTTTTATGGCGCATACCGAATCGAGCGCCGGCAGGGCGGTCCCGCGAGCCGCTGCCCCCCGCCAGCGCGAAAACTGGTCCTCCAAACTCGGCGTCATCATGGCCGTGGCGGGATCGGCCGTGGGCCTGGGCAACTTCCTGCGTTTCCCCGGCCTGGCGTCCGCCAACGGCGGCGGCGTCTTCATGATCCCCTATTTCGTCTCGCTCCTCCTGCTGGGCATCCCCATCTGCTGGGTCGAGTGGGGCCTGGGGCGTTATGGCGGCAGTTGCGGCTACAACAGCGCGCCGGGCATCTTCAGCACCCTCTGGCGCCACCCGGCGAGCAAATACTTCGGCGCCTTCGCCATCATGATCCCCATCGCCATCTACATGTATTACGTCTACATCGAATCGTGGTGCCTGACCTACGCCGTCGATTACGCGCGCGGCAGCCTGATGGACGTCGCCCGCCAAGCCGGCCCGGGGGGCGAGATGACCGCCTATCGCAATTATTTCGCGGCGTTCGTCGGCGTCGACAAGGACGGCTTCCCCGAATGGGAGAACCTGGTCATCCTGATCGTCGTCTTCGTGCTCAACTTTTACCTGATCTTCCGCGGCCTCACGCGCGGCATCGAAAGCTTCAACAAGTATGCCATGCCCGTCCTGATCCTCTGCGCCCTGGTGATCCTCGCGCGGGTGCTGACCCTCGGCACCCCCCAGCCCCCCCAGCCGGGCGGCGACATCAACCGGGCGCTGGGATTCATGTGGAATCCGCGCCTCGAAGGCGGCGGCATCTGGTCGGAGCTCAGGAATCCCGAGATCTGGCTGCTCGCTTCGGGCCAGATTTTTTTCAGCCTGTCGGTGGGCTTCGGCATCATTCTCAACTACGCCAGCTACCTGCGTCGCAACGACGACGTGGTGCTCTCGGGCCTGACGGCCTCGGTCACCAACGAGTTTTGCGAAGTGTGCCTGGCGGGATTGATCACCGTGCCGGTGGCTTTCCTTTTCCTGGGGCCGGCCAACCTGGGCAAGGACGTCCTGGGCTCCTCGTTCGCCCTGGGTTTCCACGCCATGCCGGCCGTCTTCGCGCGCATGCCGGCCGGGCAGCTTTTCGGCTTCCTCTGGTTCTTCATGCTCTTCCTGGCGGCGATCACCAGTTCGCTCAGCATGTTGCAGCCGGCCATCGCTTTCCTCGAGGAAGGCTTCAACCTGCCGCGGCGCGCCTCGGTGGCGATCCTGGGCTTCATCACCGCCATCGGCGTGCTGATCGTCGTCTTCTTTTCCAAGAACCTGCTGGCGCTCGACACGATCGACTTCTGGGTCAGCACCGTGTGCATCTTCGTGCTGGCGATGATCCAGACGATCCTGTTCGCCTGGATTTTTGGCATCCGGCGCGCCCGCGTGGAAACCATGAAGGGGGCCGATTTGAAGATCCCCGGCGTTTATTGGTTCATTATGAAATACGTCTCGCCCCTATACCTGCTGGTCATCTTCGTCGCCTGGTGCCGGATTTCGATCCCCAAAAAGTTGGCGGAGATCGGCGGACTGACGCCCGGCGACCGGCACACGGTCGTTTTCGTCATCTGCTTCCTGGCGGCGCTGCTGCTCTTCTGTGTCATGCTCGTTTATCTGAGCCGGCGGCGGTGGGATGGCGGCAGACACGAGATCCCCGGCGAGGAGGTTATCCCATGACGGTCTACGGCTGGATTTTCATGCTCGCCAGCGTGGGGTCGGTGGTCGGCCTGATGGTGTTCTGCTTCTGGCGGGTTTTCCGGACGCCGCGACTGGAGGAGCACATGCACGCGCCGCTGGACATCGACACTCACGACGCCGACCAGGGGCGCTGAGGCCGGGTCGGCGCGGGATAGGGAGCGGTCAGTCGATCAGACGATCGAAAAACAGCGGGATCTCGCGCGCGGCCGCGGCCGGCGAGTCCGAGCCGTGCACCAGGTTGCGGGTGACGTGGTTGGCGTAATCGCCGCGGATCGTGCCGGGGGCGGCTTCGTAAAATTTGGTCGCGCCCATCATCGCGCGCACGATTTCGATGGCGCGGTCGCCCTCGAGCACCATCGCCACGGTCGGGCCCGACATGATGAATTCCTTGAGGGCGGGGAAGAAATCCTTGCCGATGTGTTCGGCGTAATGGCGGGCGACGAGAACCTCGTCGAAACGCAAGAGGCGCAGGGCGGCCAGGCGCAGCCCCCGCCGCTCGAAGCGCGCCATGATTTCGCCCACCAGCCCGCGCGCGACGCCGTCGGGCTTGATCAGCACCAGGGTTTGTTCGACACTCATCGTCCGTCCGCTCCCGCGTCAAAATTCCGGCCCACTATATGCGTTTTCTTCGTGTGATGACAGGATAAATTCGCCTTCCGCAACCGCCCTTGATCCTCGTTCTTTTCACACATAGACACGAAGACGCGAGGAAAAATATTTTTACGCAAGCTTGCGTGAAAAATGAATGATGAGCAATCTCGTCACCAACGGGGAGGGAGGATATGTGAATGAGTCATTCGGCGTATGATGGTTATTATTTTGCATCGTGTTTACTTCGTGCCTTTGCGCCTTTGATTGAGCAACGGTAATGTTCCGCCCTGAAGGATCGAGGAACTACAGATTGCATCCATGGCTCGGCGCGAGGCCGGAACGGCGCCGGGCGGCCGGCGGCCTCACTCGTGCCGGCCCAGCTCGCGCAAGACGGCCAGGCAACGGGCGGGGTGATTCGTGATGATGCCGTCGACCCCCAGGCCGGCCAGGGCGCGCATGTGGGCGGGGTCGTCGGCGGTCCAGACGGTGAGTCTGCGTCCCGCGCGGCGGCATTCGCTGGCGAGTTGCGCGTCGGCGGCGTCCATGTGCGGATTAAGGCCCGCCACGCCCAGCAGTGCGGCCCAACGCAGAACGCGCGTCCAGTGGCCGGGGTCGTTTTTGTCCTTCGAGCAGAGCAGTTCGACGCGCAGGGGCGGCCGGTCGGCGGCGGCGCTCTCGCGGCAGGCCAGGGCGCAGACGATCGGCGAGAAGGACTGGATGACCACGTGACGTTCCATCGCGCACCGGCGCACTTCGGCCACGACCTGGTGCGCGAGGCCCAGGTTGGCCGATCCGGCGGCCCCGATCAGCGCGGCCACATCGCCCAGGCCGGCCGCGTCGAGCGTGGCGGCGCCGGCGGTCATCTCCAGGATGCGGCGCTCCAGGTCGGCGTCGCCGCCGGCGGTCTTGACTTCGATGTAAACGCCCAGGCGGCCGTGGGCGAAATCGAGCGCCTCGCCCAACGTCGGCACGGGTTCGCCGGCGAAACGGGGGTCGAACCAGCCGCCGGCGTCGAGGCGGCGCAGTTCGGCCAGCGTGCGCGCGGCCACGGGCCCCCGGCCGTTGGTGGTCCGGTCGAGTTGGCCATCGTGCATGACAACCAGATGGCCGTCGCGGCTGAACTGGCAATCCAGTTCGAACCAGTCGGCCCCCATTTCGTGGGCCAGGCGAAACGCGGCGAGGGTATTCTCAGGCGCCTGGGCGCTGGCCCCGCGATGAGCGATGACGTCGATTCGCTCCGGCCGGCTCTCGGCCATGGCACAACCTCCGAAGGCAACTGCGACGCGACGGCGCCGCTCGGCGGACGCGGCTCACTTTGAACAACCGACCGGCGAAAAGTCGGTTGATCTTTCGGGCGCCACGACTCTTAATAGGTGAATCGCCCGGCGAATGCAACGCTTTAGGCGATTGCATAAAGGAACCCAATAAGGCGGCGAAGCCTCAAACCATTTCCGAAAAGTGGAGTGTGTGAGCAAAGAGGAGTTCGAGAAGAACCGAAAGGATTAAAACGACGATGACGACGCGGCGCGAGTTCATGAAATCGCTGGCGATGGGCGGAGCCGCTTTGTCGGTCGGGGGCAATTGGTTTGTCCGCCGGGCCGCCGGCGCGCCGGCGAACCGGCCGGCCCCGGGCCGCCGGCCCAACATCATCCTCATCCTCGACGACCAGCACAATCCGCGCGACATGGGCTGGACCGGCCAATCGCCCGTTAAAACGCCCTCGCTCGATCGACTCGCCCGCCAGAGCGTCCGTTTCACCAACGCCTACAGCTCCAATCCCGTGTGCGCGCCGGCGCGCCACACGCTTTACACCGGGCTTTATTCCTCGGACCATGGCGTCCTGTGCAACGACGTGGCCATGCGTGACGGGGTGCCGACGCTCATGGCCCGCCTCAACGAGGCCGGCTACACAACGGCCAACATCGGCAAGATGCACAACGCCCCTTATCATCACCGGCGCGATTTCCAATACATCCTCCACCACGAGTTCTTCATCGACGCCGCCGGCATCTCGCACTACGTCCCATGGCTCAACCATGAACTGGCCCGGCGCGGCGGTAAAATGGGGCCGTCGTGGATCAAACCGAAAGTCAACTGGCTGACCGACCCCGAAGGAATCGCCGGCGTTAACTGGATGAGCGAGGACCTGACCCCCGAGCGCTGGATCACCGACCAGGCCCTCGTCTTCCTGCGCGATCAACTCAAGAACCGGCCCGACCAGCCGTTTTTCCTGCATGTGAGCTACTTTCCGCCGCATCACCCCTATCGGCCGATCCGTAAATACGCCGAAATGTATGATCCTGAAAAGCTCGAACCGCCGCCCAATTTCAACCGCGAGATGGCCGACGCCTGGTGCCACGGCGCCGGCAAGCCGCCTCACCTTTCCGACGCCGACTACCGGCGCTTCAAAGCCTGCTATTACGGCTTCATCACCCAGCTCGACGCCGAGATCGGCCGCCTGCTGGAGGGCGTCGGCGAACTGGGCCTGGAGGACGACACGATCGTCCTGTTCATGTCGGACCATGGCGACCTGATGGGCGAGCACGGCCTGCTTTACAAGGGATACATGTATGAAAGCTCGGTGCGCGTGCCATTCATGATCCGTTGGCCGGGCGTGCAGGCGGCGCGCGAGGAGGCGGCCCCGGTTTCGCACATCGACGTCGTGCCGACGCTGCTGGCGGCGGCGGGGCTGGAGGCGCCCGCCGACCTGCCGGGGCGCGACCTGCGCCCTCTCGTCGCCGGCCAGAGCGAGGGCTGGTATGAACGGCCGGTCTATTCCGAGTATTTCCAGCGCCTGCCCTTCACCCACATCATGCTGCGCAAGGGCGACTACAAGATTTTCGCCAGCGCGCGCCCGCGCGCCGGGGCCGGCGACGCGGAATATCACCTCTTCAACATGAAGGACGACCCCTGGGAACTCAAGGATCTGGCCGCCGACCCGGCCCACCGGGAAACCTTCGAAAGCATGAAACGGGAATTGCTGGCTTTCTGGGAACGCCAGAGCAAGCGGCTGCCCGACCGGATGCCGGCGATCGTGCCGCGCTCGATTTACAACATCCCCTGGCCGGCCGATCCGTGGAAGGCGATCGAGCCGGCCGGTCCGGCCCCCGGGTGAGCCCGCGGCCGCGTCATGCGCATCGGTTCCATTCCAAGGAGTAACCACCCATGACCAATCAATGAACCCGACGCGAAGCGCTGCGGGCGATGGCCGGCGCGGGAATCGGCCTGACGCTGGGCCGCGCGCCGTGGGCCGCCCCAGCCGGGCAAGACGCTCCAGCAGCCGCCGAGACCGCCGGTACGTCGCCCGTGCGCCGGCCCAATTTCATCTTCATCATGACCGACGACCAGGCCGTCGACGCCCTGGGCGCCTCGGGGCGCTATCCCTTCCTTAAAACCCCCAACCTCGACCGGCTGGGCCGTGAGGGAGCGACCTTCACGAACGCCTTCGTCACCAATTCACTTTGCTCGCCCAGCCGGGCCACGTGCCTGTCGGGATGTTATTCGCACGTGACGGGCGTCGTCTCGAACGAGGGGAGCGACCCGCGTCCCGGCACGCCGATGGTGCAGGAGGAACTGCGCCGCGCCGGCTACGAAACCGCCTTTATCGGCAAATGGCATATGAAACTGACCGACCAGCCACGGCCGGGTTTCGATTACTGGCTCAGTTTTCTCGGTCAGGGAACCTACGAAAATCCGCGGCTCAATGAAAACGGCCGCCAGTTCCAGGCCCGGGGCTACATGACCGATCTGCTGACCGACGCCGCCGAACGCTGGCTGCGCACCCCGCGCGAGAAGCCCTTCTGCCTGTTCTTCTGGCACAAGGCCGTCCACGGCATAGAGATCCCCGCCCCGCGCCACAAGGGCCTTTATGCCGGCCGGCCGGTCAAGGAACCGCCCAACTTCGCGGACGACTACCACGACAAGCCGGCCTACCTGCGCCGCCAGAAAGTCTACGGCCCGCACAAGAAGCCCTGGACCGAAAGCGAAGGCAAGCCGATCCCCGACAAGCTGCCCGTCGGCAAATGGAATCCCAACCAGAAGGGCACGCAACGTTACATGGAAACGCTGCTGGCCGTCGACGAAAGCGTCGGGCGAGTTCTCAAGGCGCTCGAGGAGACCGGCCGGCTCGACGACACCTTCATCCTGTTCACGAGCGACAATGGCTACTTCCTGGGCGACCATGCCCGCGGCGACAAGCGCCTCATGTGGGAGGAGTCGATCCGCGTTCCGCTCCTGGTGCGTTACCCGCCGCTGGCGCGGCCGGGCGCGAAAATCCCCGAAATCGTGCTCAACATCGACTACGCCCCGACCTTCCTCGACCTGGCGGGCGCGGCGGCCCCGGCGGCGATGCAGGGCCGTTCGTTCGCCCCCCTGCTGCGCGGGCGGACCGAAGGATGGCGCAAGTCATACTTTTATGAATACTTCCTCGAAGACTATGCCCCCGGCTTCGTCACGGCGGTCGGCGTGCGCACCGAGCGTTACAAATATATCGAATATCCCGATCTCAAAAACGACATCAACGAACTCTACGATCTCCAGACCGACCCGATCGAAATGCACAACCTGATCGGCGATCCGGCGGCGCGGCCCATCCGCGACGAGTTGAAAATCGAACTGGAGCGGCTCAAAAAAGAGACCGGATATCCGGCGGACGGAAAAGCCTGACCGCCGCCGACTCGCATATAGGGAATCGCGGGTGTGGTTCTTTATGCAGTGCCGCCCCAGCCGGGCAAGACGCTCCAGCAGCCGCCGAGACCGCCGGTACGTCGCCCGTGCGCCGGCCCAATTTCAT
>JAMCWS010000202.1 GCA_023480605.1 bacterium | reverse complement strand
CCGGCGGATGTCCTCCAGCGCTTCGTGATTAAGAGTTCGTCCGTCGATTTTCATGACGGAGAGCGTATCACAGATTACCCGAAATGTGTAGCCTTATTTATGCACTAGGTAGTATATGGACTTTACGGAGTCGTGCGATGCGTAAACTCATGTGTTTGGTGATGGCGGCGGCCTTACTCGGCAGGGCGGCTTGGGCTGGCGGAAACGTCGAGAATAAGGCGACAGCGCGGGGATATGGATCCGCCCCGACGGCGTTCGTCGAGAACCTTGGTCAGTGGGCCGATACGAACGTGCGATATGCGCTCTCTGGGGGTGGCGTGAGTGTCGGCCTGACGCGCGACGGCTTGCGGTTCCAGCTTCACCGGCGCGAAGGGGAATCCCGCATCCCACGGGCCGCCATCGCGGCCAACGCCGGTCATCCGTCACGCATGATGGAGTTCCACGTCGCCTTCGAAGGAGCGCGGGTGGTGGCGCCCGTGGGGTGTGAGCGGGCAGAGCAGGTCGCCAACTATCACCATGGCGCGCCCGACCAGTGGCGCGAGGGCGTCCCGACCTGGCAATCGGTCGTCTACCCTGGGCTCTATGACGGCATCGACCTGGTGGTGAAGGCCGGCCGTGGCGGGATCAAGTATGAGTTTCGCGTCGCCTCCGGAGCCGACTGGCGCGCGATACGCATTCATTACGAGGGGATCGAAGATCTGGCGCTGGGCGCGGACGGCGCGCTCGCGATCCGCCCCGCCCTCGGCTGGCCCGCCCTCGCCGACGCCGCGCCGGTCGCCTGGCAGGACCCGATCGCCAGCGCCGTTCCGAGCAGCGCGCCCGTAAGAACACCTGTTCTCGCCCGCTTTCGTCTCATCGATCCCCACACGCTCGCTTTCAACCTCGCCGGCCCCGTCGATCCCGCCCGCCCGCTCGTTATCGACCCGACGCTGGCCTGGTCGACTTACGCCGGGGGAATCAACGAAGACGTTGCATTGGGTGTCGCCGTCGACAGCGCCGGCAATGCCTATATGGTGGGCTGGACTTATTCCGCGGGCTGGGTATCGGGCGGACCGGATACCAGCTTCGGCGGAGGCGACCGCGACGCCTTTGTCGTCAAGGTGTCGCCTGGCGGCGGCCATCGTTGGTCTACCTATCTGGGCGGCAGCGACGACGATGTGGCCGTGGCGGTTGCCATTGACAGCGACGATAACGTCTACGTAACCGGGGAGACCACGACCGCCGGTTGGGTTTCGGGCGGCTTCGACACGACGCTGGAAGGCAGTCATTACGATGCCTACGTGGTCAAGCTTTCCCCCGCGGGCGGGCACATCTGGTCCACCTATTTGGGAGGATCGGAAGGGGATGGCGCAAGCGCGATTGCCGTGACCGAAGCGGGCGATATCGGCGTCACAGGATCTACCACGTCGCCCGGCTGGGTTGCGGGCGGCTATGATACGATTTTCGATAACGATGGATTCACCAATGACGGGTTTGTGGCGAAGTTGTCGACCGGCGGCGCCCTCCTGTGGTCCACCTACCTGGGCGGAAGTAAGAATGAATTCGTCGAGGCGATTGCCTCCGACACCCAGGGGAATTTTGTCGTGGGCGGCGAGACGGAGTCACCGGGCTGGGTTTCGGGCGGCTACGACAAGACTTTCGGCGGCGGCATCGAGGGGTTTGTCGTCAAGCTCTCGGCCGACGGGGGCCACCTGTGGTCCACCTACCTGGGCGAGAGCGGCTATACGTCCGCCGACGGCATCGCCACGGACGATGTGGAAGCCGTCTATGTGACCGGACCGACCACTTCGGCCGATTGGGCCGTGAGCGGTTACGACCCGGTTTGCGAAGGGGTTGGCGACGCCTTCGCGGTCAAGTTCGCCCCCGGCGGCGCGCTTGTCTGGGCCACTTACATCGGCGGCAGATTCTCCGACAGCGGCGCGGCCATCGTCGTGGACGGTACGCAGGGCCTCTATGTCACCGGCGCCACCAACTCGGATGGTTGGATTGCGGGTGGCCCCGATGTGACTTTCAACGGCTACAATGACGCCTTCGTGGTCAAGCTGACTCTTGACGGCGCGCCCCGCTGGTCCACATACCTCGGCGGTTCGGGCAACGACTCCGGTAGCGCGCTGGCCGTGGACGGGGCCGGCCACGTATGGGTGGACGGTTACACCGCTTCGCCGAACTGGACCTGGCGCGGCTACGATATACTTTACAACGACGGCGGCGACGCCTTCCTGGCGAAGATCACCGATATCGATGGCCTGCTCTCCGTGATGATCGACCCGCCCGAGGCCGCCGCGGCGGGGGCGCAGTGGCGGCGCGTCGGGACGACGCCGTGGCTTGATAGTGGCGCGACCGAAGACCATATCCCGGTCGGCGACTACGAGGTCGAATTCAAGGCCCTGGCCAATTGGGACGCGCCCACGACCCGGCCCGTCACGATCGCCTGGGACCAGACCACGACGGCGACGGGAACGTATGTTCTCCACCTCGGGAATCTCCAGGTGACGCTGGCGCCGCCCGAGGCCGCGGCGGCCGGAGCGCGCTGGCGGCGGGTTGGGCTGGGCACGCCATGGATGGAAAGCGGCGCCGCCGAGACAGGTATCCGCGTCGGCTACCTGATCATCACGTTCAACGACGTTCCCGGCTGGGACACGCCGCTCAACCAGCCGGTGCTGATCGCCAAGGACGAAACGACCACCGCCGCCGCGGTCTACGTGCGCCAGACTGGAGCCTTGCAGGTAACGCTCACGCCGCCCGAAGCCGCAACCGCCGGCGCGCGCTGGCGCCGCGCCGGGACGGAGGCGTGGCTCGAGAGCAGCGCCGTCGATACCACTGTCCCCACGGGCGATTATGAAATCGAATACCTGGATCTGGCCGGCTGGATCGCGCCCGCGACGCAAATGGTGACGATCGCCAAAGATCAAACCGCCACGGCCGCAGGATCCTACATCCGGCCGACCGGGTCGCTGACGGTGACGATCGCGCCGCCCGAGGCGGTGGCCGCCGGCGCGCGTTGGCGGCGCGTGGGTACGGAGGACTGGCTCGAAAGCGGCGCGACCGAGGCTGGCATCCTCACCGGCGACTGCCAGGTCGAATTTCTGGCCCTCCCCGGCTGGGACAGCCCGGTCAGCCGCCTCGTTACTATCCTTTATAACCGGACTATCCACCTCGACGCCCACTACGCCGATTCCGACGTCAACGCCGTCCCGACCGACCTGTGGACTTTATATTGATCGTTTTCGACCTCGGAGGTGTGCACACTGTAGAGATCGCGACACCCCGGTATCGTTTTCAGTTCCGGCAGCCTGACCGGCGCGAGCGGATCAAGACCGAGCCGTGACGGCGTCCGACCGAGCCACCCCGCGTGACGCGGCTGCGGCGGGCGGAACCTCGAGCGGGACCCGCCGGCGAGTCCGACCTCCAGACGATCGCCTTATAGGGCGATCCATCGACACGGTCAAATCGCACGAAGATTTGCCCCGGCGCCGGGCCGTATACGACCGGCCGGATTGCGGCTATTTTTCCAGGCAGTGTCGTCTTCACGGCGTTCAGGACGGCCCGGAGTTTTGGTGATTGCTCGATGATCCTTTTTGGTAACGCACTCACGTAAGTATGGGTGGTCTTCGCGACGGTTTTTACGCCTTCGTGCTGATCCGGTATTCGGCTTTTTCCATCCACTCGGGATTGATCGTCACCCCCCAACCCGGGCCGCCGGGGATTTGCGTCTGCCCGTCGCGAACCTCCAAAACGGGCGAATAAGCCGCCTGCGCCGTGTTGGGAAACGACTCAACGGTAAATTCCAGAATGCCCGGATTTGGAATCGCTCCCATCAGGTGCACCGTGAAAAGAGTGACCAACGAAAGATTGGACGAGTGTGGCGTGCAGGGCATCCCGGCCTCGGCCGCCATCATCGCCACTTTGTAGGCCCGGCCGATGCCGCCGATGTAACAGATGTCGGGCTGAACGATGTCCACCGCCCGCATCTTGATCATCCGCCGGAACTGCGCCAAGTCGGTATCCTGCTCGCCGCCGGCGATTGGTACCTTGAGCGCCCTTTCCACCTCGGCTGTCCATTCCAATTCCCAGTAAGGACAAGGCTCCTCGAAATGACGCACATCGTTGTCCTCAAGGACGCGTCCGAGTTCGATCGCGCGCCTGGGCGTGTAACAACTGTTGCCGTCGACGAAAATCCCCGTCTTGTCGCCCAGGGTTCCGCGCACCGTGCGAACCAGTTCCTCGGAGCGTCCCGGCCATTGGTCGCGATCATGGCCGACAGGCGTGCCGACGCGTATTTTGAAGGACTTGAACCCATATTGATCCTGGAAACGCTTCAGCCGGTCGGCCTCGTCACGCGGCTTGATGTCGCGCCGCATGCTGGAGCCGTAGGCCAGAATCGGCCTCGGGCGCCCGCCCAGCATCTCGCAGACACTCTTGTCGTGGAGTTTCCCATGGAGATCCCAGAGGGCCGTTTCGATTCCACCCACGGCGCGGCAGATGTACGAGCCGGGGAACTTCATCTCCCCCTCGATCGCCTGCAGGGCCAGGGCATCCGGGTCGCCGGCGTCGGCGCCCAGGAAATACCGTGCGACCTGTTCATGAAGGATGAGCGCGGTGATCTTGGGCAATTGCGGCGCCGTCTGGCCATATCCCACGGCCCCGGTGTCGGTCGTCACCCGAACGATGCACATACCGGGAGCAACGAAGGTCTCGATGCTCTTGATGCTCATTTTCTCGCCCAAGGGAACGCGCGGACCCAGGCCTGTCGCGGGGGGATTGCGCAAAATCAGCCTCTCCTTGGTTGGCTCGGCGGCATGGGCGCCCGCGGACAACGTCGCAAGCACTCCCCCGCTCGTTAACATAAATCCCCGGCGCGTAATTTGACCGAATTCCATTGATTCCATGATATTCTCCTGTTTTGGGTAGAAATCTATCTTCTTTACGGCCCTAAGGCAAGTACGGGTACGTGGCGATTCGCCCCCGGCCGGTCATGGCAGGACGCGGCGCTGCCGGGGGGAGACGGCTCGGACTGGTCTGTTTGCGCGAGAGACCTCTCCGGTAAAAATCTTGCTGAAATAATAAGAAACCGACGGATAGTAGTATAGAGTGATAGTCGGCCAAGGTCGAACTCTCCAGATCGGGGCCGTCGCGAGGGTTGTGCGGATCGTCGTGCGGGGCTACCCGATGGGGAAACGTCGGAGCCGTTGAGCGGGGCCGCGATATAACATCCCTTGGCCAGGTGATGCCCGGTCGGGGAGTTCGGAAAATGTTTCTAAGGTGTTTTGGGGAACGGGGCCGGAATCAAGCCGAATGGAGACGGATTGAAGGTTCCGCGCCGAATCGTCGAAAATCATTAAAACCCCTATAAACATTGGGTTTTTTGATGGTGCCGGGAGCGGGATTTGAACCCGCACACCCCGAAGGGCGAGGGATTTTAAGTCCCTTGCGTCTGCCGATTCCGCCATCCCGGCATGGGGCGCATGGCCAAGAATATCAAGCGCCCGATTCAGGTCAAGGCCAAAAGGGCCGCCCGAATCCGTGAGCAAACAATAGAAACACCGACGGGCCGGACGGGAGCGTCGGGAAACGTCGCGCTCGAAGGCAACCGCGTCACACGCGGGGCGGGAAAGGCGGCTTTCGATGGCCGAGGTTCTTCTTTGCGCTTTTACAGCCTTTGCGGTTATATATCCGCAGGACGAGGGAGAAGGCGCCCGATCCGTGAAATGCCATCGACGGCGAGAGCCGGAACGATGACGATGGCGACTCCGATCACGAATGCGTAGCGACGAACCATGGATATCATCGACGATCCCGTGCAGTATCAACAGCAGGCCCTCGCCTGGCGCGGCGAGGGACTGACTCACGGCTTCGTGCCGACGATGGGGGCGCTGCACGCCGGTCATTTCCGCCTGGTCGAGGAAGCCCGCCGGCGGGTCGACCGGGTAAGCGTCAGCCTGTTCGTCAACCCGCGCCAGTTTGGGCCGGGCGAAGACCTGGACAAGTATCCGCGCGCCTTCGAGCGCGACGCGGAGGGATGCCGGACGCGCGGCGTCGACGTTCTCTTCGCCCCGACACCCGCCGCGATGTATCCCGAGGGCTTCCAGAGTCACGTGACCGTCGAGCGGCTGACCGCCCCCCTGTGCGGCGCGGCGCGGCCGGGCCATTTCCAGGGGGTTACGACCGTCGTCATGAAACTCTTCATGCTCGCCCAGCCCAGCGTGGCCTTCTTCGGCTGGAAAGACGCGCAGCAATTCCTCGTCCTGCGGCGGATGGTGACCGACCTGGCGATCCCGGTCGAAATGGTCGGAGTGGAGACGGTGCGCGAGGCGGACGGGCTGGCGATGAGTTCGCGTAACGCCTATCTCTCGCCTGAGGAACGCGCCGCCGCGCCGCTGATCTACCGGGGGCTGTCGGCCGCGCGGGCGGCCTTTGCAGCGGGCGAGCGGAACACCGCCGTTCTGACCGGCCTCGTTCGCCAGGCGATCGAATCGTCGCCGCTTTTCCAACTCGAATACGCCGATTGCCGCTCGCTTTCGGAACTGGAACCGCTTACCGTAAGCGAGCCGGGCAACACGTTGCTGGCCGTCGCCGCCCGCCTGGGCACGACACGCCTCATCGACAACATCCGGCTGTGACGTCTATCGTCGAGTTCATGGTGGAACTGCGGACGGAATTCGACGGCCCGGATTTTTTGTCGTCCGCGCCGGCGGGATGTGTTAATCAATGTATCCGGCCAAGGCCGATACGGATCGACGAAAGAAATACATGACCAAATATCTCATCACGGGCGGAGCCGGATTCATCGGCTCGCATCTGGCCGAAGCACTGCTGGCGCGCGGCGACGAAGTCTGGGTCGTCGACGACCTTTCGACCGGCTCGATCGTCAATATCGACCCGCTGCGCGGCCACGCGCGCTTCCATTACACGATCGACACGATCATGAACCTGCCGCTCATGGCCGAACTCATCGACCGCGTCGACGGGGTTTTCCACCTGGCCGCGGCCGTGGGCGTCAAACTGATTTTCGATCATCCCGTCGAGACGATACAAACCAACATTCGCGGCACCGAAATTGTCCTGGACCTGGCCTCGCGCAAACGACGCAAGGTGCAGATTACCTCCTCCTCCGAAGTATACGGCAAGGGAATCAAGGCGCCCTTCGCCGAGGACGACGATCTGCTGCTGGGCCCCACGACCTGTCCGCGGTGGGCTTATGCCTGCTCGAAGGCGATCGACGAGTTCCTGGCCCTGGCTTACTGGAAGGAAAACGGGATGCCGACGGTCGTGACGCGGTTCTTCAACACGGTCGGACCGCGCCAGACGGGCATGTACGGGATGGTCATCCCGCGATTCGTCGGGCAGGCGCTGGCCGGAGAGCCGCTGACGGTCTTCGGCGACGGCAGCCAGCGCCGTTGCTTCGTGCACGTGGCCGACGTGGTGCGGGCCGTCATTGCCCTGATGGAAAACGACGCCGCCAACGGGCAGGTTTTCAACATCGGCAACACCGAGGAAATTTCGATTCTGGACTTGGCGCGCCGGGTGATCGAACTGAGCGGCAGCCGGTCCGAGATCCGCCTCGTGCCGTTCGCCGAGGCGTATGGCGGTGATTTCGAAGACTTGAACCGTCGCGTTCCCGACGTGACGCGCCTGGCGGCCCTGGTGGACTGGAACCGCCTCATTCCACTCGATGACACCATCCGTTCGGTTATCGGTTTTCTGCGCCGCGCTTGACATTTCGGCCCGGCGGGTGAATATGCTGGGTTTAACGCGCCGGCAATCACCGCGGGTGAAAGGAATGCGTTTGCTCATGTTCAATTCGTCCGATCGCACCATCCTGCGCGACCTGGCCCGTCGGGTCCGCGACATCGCCGCTCTGCCCATCATGGAGGAACGCCGCCGCCTCTGGAAGGCGCACAACAGCCTGGGCCGGGGGCGGCCGCTCCAACTTATTTTTCCCGAAGGTTCGTGGCGCGAACTGATGCCGGCCGAGGCTTTGCGCTGCGAGGATCCCGGGGCGCGCCAGTGGGAGGCCGAACTGCGCCGCCGCATTTATTATCATGAGCATTTCCAGGACGACACGGTGATCGAGGCACTTTGGCCGGTGCCCAAGGCGGTGACCAACTCGGGCTGGGGCGTCGAAGCCCGCTGGCATCCGGCCCCCAACGCCACCGGTTCGCGGGCTTTCGATCCGGTTTTGCATACTTCGGAGGATTTGAAAAAAATACGCATGCCCCGGATCGGTCACGACGAAGCCGAATCGGCCGCCCGGCTTGAACGGGCCCGGGACCTGTTGGGCGATCTGCTCGACGTCCGGCTCCAGGGCATCGCCCACGTCTCGTTCCATCCGATGGCTCTTGTGACCGCTTGGCACGGCCTCGAGCAGACGGCGCGCGACATGATGCTCGAACCGGGGTTGATCCACGAAGCGATGGGCATTCTGGAAGAAGGCTACCGGGGAATGATCGACCAGTATGTCGCCCTCAACCTGCTGGAGCTTAATAACAATGGCACTTACCACTCCTCGGGCGGCAATGGATATACCGGCGAGTTGCCGGCGCCGGGTTACACGGCCGGGCGCGTCCGACCGTGCGACATGTGGGCTTCGGCCGAAGCCCAGGAACTGGCGATGGTCTCGCCGGCGATGCACGCCGAATTCGCGACGGCCTATGAAAAGCGCCTGCTCGAGCCGTTCGGCCTGACCGGTTACGGGTGTTGCGAAAGCCTGTCGCACAAGCTCGATGACGTCCTGACGATCCCCCATATCCGGCGGATATCGATATCGCCGTGGGCCGACGTCGACGTCAGCGCCGAGCGACTGGGCGGGAATTATATCTTCTCCTGGAAGCCCAATCCGGCCTGGCTGGTCGGCGGCTTCAACGAGGCCGCGATCGAGCACTACATCCGGCATACCGTGGAGGCCGCCCAGCGCCATGGCGGCGTGCTGGAGATCATTCTCAAGGATACGCACACCTGCGAGGGCCGGCTGGAGCGCTTCGACCGTTGGTCGGCCATCACGCGGCGGATCATCGACGAATGCCCGACCGACTGAAACGGCCGCGCGGCATTCCGGTCGCGCAAGGCCGAAGGTAGAATGTTTTGTTGGTGTATTTTGACGACCGCTGGTTTATTGATGTTTTCGAATGCGGCTCGTAAGTCTAGGCGGGTCAGTAAGCCGCGAACTTTAAACGGAGTCTCCGCCCCGGCGGTTCGATTTATTAACCGTGGATCCGAAGATCATGACAAAACGAACAAAAACAATGTTTGCCGGCCTTGGATGGGCCGTCGCCGCCATGTGTCTGGCGGTGCTGAGCGGCTGCGCCAGTCGAGGCGCATCGACTGCCGCCAAGGAAATCACTACCCAACAGGCCAAAGAACTGGAGGCGCGCAGGAACGCGGCCGATCCGTTCCTGCGCACACAGGTCGATGTCGGCCTGGCGATCTCGCGCGGGGGCGCCGACCGACTGGTCGTGCGAGTGACCAACAAGACCAAGCGTCCCTTGATCATCGGCCCCAAGGAGTTCAGCGTCATCAATCCCCCCGCCCGCGACCTCCACGCGCCCCTGCCGACTTCGGCAGGCCGTTTTCCAGTGCTCAAACTTCAGCCGGGCGAGGAGGTCAGCGGCGAATTGATTTTCGCGGAGGGCGTGCTGCGCAAGGGGAGCCGGCTGGCATTTCACCACCCCGAAGCACAGTCGGCGATGGCGGAGATTCCGGCGGAGATTCCTTAGTAAGCGGACGGCCCCTGAAACGGATGAGCGCCCCATTCCGCTCAG